>JALFIX010000147.1 GCA_022775105.1 Prevotella sp.
CCAATACACCGTCACATTTGATAGCAATGGTGGTACAGAAGTAGCTCCTATTACCCAGGATTATGCCAGTGAGATTACTGCTCCTGAGAATCCAACAAGGGTAGGTTATGAATTTGCCGGTTGGGACAAGGAAATTCCTGCCACAATGCCTGCAGAAGATATGACTATTACTGCTCAGTGGACTGCTAAGAAGTTCATCTATACATTTAATAAGAAAGACGATAAGAGCAACGTAGCAAGTGATGTTATTGAAATAGAACAGACATTTGATGCTGATGTTGTAATGCCTACGGATGAGCAGTTGGAGTGGGAAGGACATACATTCGAGAAATATGTTGAGACTGTTCCGGAAAAAGTAACAGAAGATGGAGAAAAGACTTTCACCGCCCAGTATAGTATAAACACTTATAAGGTGACATACTATCTGAACGATGAGGTTGTCAATGTTGCTGAGGTTAAGTATGGCGAGGCTATTCCTGCTTACGAGCCTACTGTTGAAGAGGGTATGAAGTTCGACGGATGGCAGGAGGAAATTCCTGCAGTGATGCCGGCTTACGACCTCGAAATCCACGGTACTACCACTGCTACCACTGCTATCAAGAGTATCGTAGCCAAGTTCGGCGAGTCATTCGATGTTTACAATGTTTCCGGCCGTCTTGTTCAGAGAGTTAACGGCGCAAGTGATATCACAAGAATACCTGCCGGAATGTATATCATCAACGGCACCAAGGTGGTTATCCGCAAGGACTAATCTTTAGATTGAGATTCAGATAAATTAAATTCGGGCTGCATCCCATTGAGGGTGCAGCCCGAATAGTTTTATTGAACACAGAGACACAGAGTAACAGAGATTAATAAATTAAGAATTAAGAGTTAAGAATTAAAACTCTGTATCTTTGAATAACTTAAAAATTATATCTCTGTATCTCTGTGCCTCTGTGTTTAAATTATCCCTCTCGATAGAAATCGAGGGCTTCCTTGATTTCTTCTGCGGTGGCAGTCTGGTTGATGAGGATTTCACCTATGCCGCCGAGGAGGGTGAAGTTTATCGTTCCGGCTACGTTCTTCTTGTCGTGCTTCATGAGGGCGAGAAGTTCGTCGTAGTCATCACAGGTGAAGGACAGGATGCCGTAGTGCTCGCGGATGTAGCTGACCGTCTGGTGGAGCTTGTCGGTGGGGAATCCCGTTTTCTTTGCACTGAGATATAGCTCGCAGATGATGCCGTAGGCTACGGCATAGCCGTGGAGTATCGGGGTGCGCTTCATCGCAAACGACTCGAAGGCGTGTCCCATGGTATGACCCACGTTGAGAGCCTTGCGGATGCCGTGCTCCAAAGGGTCTTCGAGGACGATGCGCTCCTTAACGGCTACCGACTCCGCCACCATGCGCTGTAGCTGCGAGAGGTCGGGATTGTGGATGTCGTAGTTGACAAGCTCCGCCCACATCTCCTCGTTGTTGATGAGTCCGTGCTTGAGCATTTCGGCATATCCCGAGCAGAGGTTCTCCTCGTCCATGGTCTTGAGGAAGACAGTGTCGAGAATGACGTAGTCGGCATTGTTGAACACGCCGATCTCGTTCTTCAGTCCGCCGAAGTTAACACCTGTCTTTCCGCCCACAGAGGCATCCACCATTGAGAGTAGGGTGGTGGGGATATTGATGAACTTGATGCCCCGCTTGAATGTAGAGGCGGCAAAGCCTCCGAGGTCGGTCACCATACCGCCACCGAGGTTCACCATCAGCGAGTGGCGTGTTGCCCCCATGCGCTGCAGTTCGCCCCACACGTGGCTCATTGACTCCAGTCCTTTATTAGTATCGCCGGCAGGGATGGTAATCATACCAGCCCTGTCGGCGATAAACTGCACCACGGGAGCGCAGAGGCGGAGCGTAGTCTCGTCGGTGAGCATGAACAGCTTGTCATGCTTCAGTGCAGCGATAGCTCCTTCGAGTGCTTCCGTGATGTTGTCAGATAGAATTATCTTTTGCTTTTCCATTGATATAAATAAACACAGAGATACAGAGTTACAGAGCTCTTTTATTTTTACTCTGTGTCTCTGTGCCTCTGTGTTTTATTAATTAATAAGCGAACAGCGGATAGTTCTTCATTGTCTCGTTGACACGGGCGCGGACGCTTGCTATTACCTGCTCGTTCTCGGGGTCGTTGAGCACTTCCTCGATGAGTTCTGCGATGAGCACCATTAGGTCTTCCTTGGCACCACGGGTGGTGATGGCAGGAGTGCCGAGGCGGATACCGCTTGTCTGGAATGCAGAGCGGGAGTCGAACGGAACCATGTTCTTGTTGACAGTGATGTCGGCAGCCACGAGAGCGTTCTCTGCCACCTTACCTGTCAAGTCGGGATACTTGGAGCGCAGGTCAACCAGCATAGAGTGGTTGTCGGTACCGCCGCTGACGATGGAGAAACCACGCTTCACGAGTTCCTCTGCCAGTACGGCAGCGTTCTTCTTCACCTGCAAGGCCCACTCCTTAAACTCAGGCTGCAATGCCTCGCCGAAGGCAACTGCCTTGGCAGCGATTACGTGCTCTAAGGGACCGCCCTGCTGTCCGGGGAATACGGCTGAGTTGAGCAGCTGGCTCATCATCTTGGTCACGCCCTTGGGAGTCTTCAATCCCCAAGGATTCTCGAAGTCCTTGCCCATGAGGATGATACCGCCACGAGGACCGCGGAGAGTCTTGTGGGTAGTAGAGGTCACGATATGTGCATACTTCACTGGATTGTCGAGCAGACCGGCAGCTATAAGGCCTGCGGGGTGAGCCATGTCAATCATCAGGAGTGCGCCAACCTTGTCGGCTATCTCGCGCATACGCTTGTAATCCCACTCGCGGCTGTAAGCAGAACCGCCGCCGATGATGAGTTTTGGCTTGTTCTCGATGGCGAGTCTTTCCATCTCGTCGTAGTCAACACGACCGGTCTCCTTGTTTAGGTCGTAGCCAACTGGACGATAGAGGATACCCGAAGTGTTGACGGCAGAACCGTGTGAGAGGTGTCCGCCATGAGCGAGGTTGAGGCCCATGAATGTGTCACCCGGCTGAAGCACTGCGAGCAGAACGGCAGCGTTGGCCTGTGCGCCGGAGTGGGGCTGCACGTTGGCATATTCGGCTCCGAAGAGTTTGCAAACACGGTCGATGGCAAGCTGCTCCACCTGGTCAACCACTCCGCAACCGCCATAGTAGCGCTTGCCTGGATAACCCTCGGCATACTTGTTGGTGAGGTATGAACCCATAGCCTCCATCACCTGGTCACTAACGAAATTCTCCGAAGCAATCAGTTCCATGCCTTTCAGCTGGCGCTGGTGCTCTTTCTCGATAAGGTCAAAAATCTCCTGATCTCTTTTCATCTTTTCTGTTGTTACTTTAATATTTTAATTCTTTAATTCTTTAATTCTTAAATTTCCTTCGGAACTTGATTCCGAAGGATTACACCAGCTCCACCTTATTAATATCCTGCTCCTTCTCGCAGTAGTGGCACTTGAGGATACCGTTTCCCTTATCCACTACATGGAACAGGGTGTCCATAGGCTCGTTGTTGGTGATGCACTTGGGGTTGTTGCATCTCACGATACCCTTGAGGTCGTCAGGTGTGATAACGGTTTTCTTCTCCACCACCTCGTAGTCCTTGATTATGTTGAGCACCACGTTAGGTGCGAGTACCGAGAGGCGTGAAATCTCTTCGTCGGTGAAGAACTTGTCTGCCACCTTGATGATGCCCTTGCGTCCGATTTTCTTCGAGCGGAAGTTGCATCCTATGGTCACTGGGGTGGTCAGTTCCTGCAGATGCAGAAGGCTTGCCACCTCGTAGGTCTTCTCAGTTGGTATGTGGTCGATGACAGTGCCATTCTCAATGGCTGTCACCATAATCTCGTTCTTTGCCATAGTTTTTTTATTGAACACAGAGTCACGGAGTTACAGAGTTTTTTCTCTCCGTGTCTTCTGAAGACTTATAAAAGAATATCTCCGTGTCTCTGTGCCTCTGTGTTTTAATATATTATTGTTTTGTCATTCTTTACTTCGTCGAGCGTGATTCCGAGCACGTCGCAGAAGATGGCCTGGCGTGCGAAGAGACCGTTGCCCGCCTGCTGGATGTAGTAGGCGTGGGGATTGGTATCCACGTCGTATGCAATCTCGTTGACGCGCGGCAGCGGATGCAGTATCTTCATGTTCTCTTTGGCAGATGCAAGCATGTCGTTACGAAGGATATATATGTTCTTCACGCGCTCATATTCCATGAGGTCGGAGAAACGCTCCTTCTGCACGCGGGTCATATACAGGATGTCCGCGTCGGCAATTACCTTCTCGTTGAAGGCGGTGTGTTCCTGGAACTTTATGCCGTGGTCCTTGCAGTAGAGCTTGTACTCATTTGGCATCGAGAGTTCCTTTGGAGCCACGAAATGGAATGTAGGGTTGAAGTGGCGCATCGCCATCAGCAGCGAGTGAACCGTACGTCCGTATTTTAAGTCTCCCACAAGATAGATGTTCAGATTCTCCAGCGTGCCCTGGGTCTTGTATATCGAATACAGGTCGAGCATGCACTGCGATGGATGCTGATGAGCACCGTCACCGGCATTGACGATAGGAATCGGGGCGACCTCCGAGGCATACTGGGCAGCACCCTCGATGTGGTGGCGCATGACGATGACGTCGGCATAGTTGGACACCATGAGAATAGTGTCCTTGAGCGTCTCGCCCTTGGTGCCGCTTGTGATCTTTGGGTCAGCAAAGCCTATAACTCGTGCCCCAAGTCTGTTGGCGGCGGTTTCAAAACTCAGTCGTGTGCGTGTTGATGGCTCAAAGAAGAGCGTTGCCACGACCTTACCTTTGAGCAGTTCCCTGTTGGGATGTCGCTCGAATTCCTGTGCCAGCTCAATCATGTAGAGAATCTTCTCCTTGGTGAGGTTGGCGATAGTCACAAAATCATGCTTTTCCATCTCTTGTGTAATCTTTTTTTTCTTTTTCGCCGCTAAGGTACACATTTTTCTCCATATATTGGTTAAAAGTTGCAGAAAAATGCGATATTTCTTTCATATTTCCCCAAAAATGACTAATTTTGCCCCGAAAAGCCGCAATATGCGCAGCAATTCAACATTCAATTTTAAACATTCAATATAATAAATGAGAAAGACTTTTGTACATTTCCTCTGGGCGTTGCTCGTGGTGGTTGTTCTTGGATGCGCAGGCGCGTTCTGGGCGATAGCCGAGGGCAAGATTGGATATATGCCGCCCATCGAGGACTTGCAGAATCCCATCAACCGCTTTGCCACGCAGGTATTCTCTGCCGACGGCAAGGTGATGGGCACGTGGAACTATAACAAGGAAAACCGTGTGTGCGTGGATTACAACGACCTCTCGCCTAACATCGTCAAGGCTCTCGTGGCTACGGAGGACGCACGATTCTACGACCATTCGGGCATCGACTTCTATGCCCTTGGACGTGCCGTCATCAAGCGCGGAATCCTCGGACAGAAGAATGCAGGAGGCGGATCCACCATCACCCAGCAGCTTGCCAAGCAGCTTTATTCGGGCAAGGCGCACAGTGTGATGGAGCGTGCGCTGCAGAAACCTATCGAGTGGGTTATTGCGGTGAAGATTGAGAAATACTACACCAAGGACGAGATTATCGCCATGTATCTCAACTACTTCGACTTCCTGCACAACGCCGTGGGAATAAAGACTGCCGCCAATACATATTTCGGCAAGGAACCCAAGGACCTCAGCGTCAACGAGGCGGCAACTCTCGTGGGTCTCTGCAAGAATCCATCCTACTTCAACCCCGTGCGCAATCCCGACCGCTGCCGCGACCGCCGCAATGTGGTGTTGCAGCAGATGGTTAAGGCGGGGTATCTCTCGGAGGAGGAATACAAGGCAAACTCAGAAAAGCCCCTCGACCTCAACTTCCACGTCTCCGACCATAAGGACGGTGTGGCGGTGTATTTCCGTGACTTCCTCCGTCTATATATGATGGCAAAGCGTCCCGAAAGGAGCAACTATCCATCGTGGAACTATGTGGCTTTCTATCGCGACTCCATCAACTGGGACTCCGACCCGCTGTATGGATGGTGCAACAAAAACCTCAAGAAGGACGGCACACCATATAACGTATATACCGACGGACTGAAGGTATATACCACCATCGACTCACGTATGCAGCAGTATGCCGAGGAAGCCATCAACGAGCATATCGTGAAGTTCTTGCAACCTGCATTCACCCGCGAACTGCGCGGAAAGAAAACCGCCCCCTTCTCAGGCAGCCTTACACCGCAGCAGGTGAAGAGAATACTCACGCGCTCGGTCAACCAGAGCGAGCGCTATAGGGTGCTGAAGGCCAACGGGGCTTCGGACGACGAGATAATGCGCTCGTTCCGCACTCCCACGCCGATGTCTATCTTCACATACCACGGCGAGGTGGATACCACAATGACTCCCCTCGACTCCATCAAGTATTACAAGTCGTTCCTGCGCTGCGGATTCATGAGCATGTGCCCGCAGAACGGTATGGTCAAGGCGTATGTGGGAGGCATGAACTTCATCCATTTCAACTATGACATGTGCATGGACGGACGCCGACAGGTGGGTTCCACCATCAAGCCCTTCCTCTACTCATTGGCGATGGAAAACGGATTCTCGCCCTGCGACCTTGCGCCCAACGTGCAACAGACATATATGGTGGCTGGACAGCCTTGGACACCGCGCAACTCCAACCACCGCCGCTATGGCGAGATGGTGACACTGAAATGGGGATTGGCACAGTCGAACAACTGGATTTCGGCATATCTCATGAGCAAGCTCTCGCCGCAGCAGTTTGTCGATTTGCTTTCGAAATACGGTATTAAGAACCCGGAGATTCATCCCTCAATGGCGCTGTGTCTCGGTCCGTGTGAGATTACCGTGGGCGAGATGGTGAGTGCATATACCACTTTCGTCAATCATGGCATACGCAGCGCGCCTCTCTTTGTGACAAAGATTGAGGACAACGAGGGCAACGTGATTGCCCGATTCCAACCGCGCATGAACGAGGTGATCAGTCAGGAGAGTGCCGACAAGATGCTCTACATGCTTCGTGGGGTTATCGACGGAGGAACCGGCGGACGCATACGCTACAAGTATAACCTCCAGGGCGAGATTGGCGGAAAGACGGGTACTACCAACAACAACAGCGACGCGTGGTTTATGGGCTTCACCCCGACGCTCGTCAGCGGAGTGTGGGTAGGCGGTGACGACCGCGACATCCACTTCGACTCGATGCAGATGGGACAGGGTGCCACCATGGCATTGCCGATATGGGCATATTATATGAAGAAACTCTATGCCGACAAGCGCCTCGGATATAACGATGCCCAGGTGTTCGACCTGCCCGATGACTTCAATCCCTGCGAGGCAAGCGAGGACGACATGACCGAGGTGAATGACATTGAGGACGTGTTTGAGTAAATGAAGAGTGAAGAATGAAGAGTGAAGAATGATGGAACACAGAGATACGGAGGCACAGAGATAAAAACATAGAATTTAAACTCTGTACCTCTGTGCCTCTGTGTTCAATTTAATAAAGAAGAATGGGAAATTATATTGAGATAAAAGGGGCGAGGGTGAATAACCTGAAGAATATTGACCTGAAGATACCCCGCAACAAATTGGTGGTGATAACCGGAGTCAGCGGCTCGGGCAAGTCGTCGCTTGCCTTCGACACACTCTATGCCGAAGGACAACGCCGATACGTAGAGAGCCTCTCTTCGTATGCCCGACAATTCCTCGGACGTATGAACAAACCCGAGTGTGACTATATCAAGGGCATACCACCCGCAATTGCCATCGAACAGAGGGTAATCAGCCGCAACCCGCGCTCCACGGTGGGAACTACTACCGAGATATACGAATACCTCCGATTGTTGTTCGCCCGCGTGGGACATACCTTCTCGCCGATAAGCGGATGTGAGGTTAAGAAGCACACCGTGGAGGATGTGCTTGACTGCGTGAAGACTTATTCCGAAGGCACCAAGTTTGTCATACTTGCACCGCTTGTGCCTGTTGAGGGGCGCACCGCTGCTGAACAGCTCAAGATGTCGCTGCTCCAGGGCTACGCGCGTATATATTATAAAGGTGATTTCGTGCGCATTGACGATGCCTTGGAATCGGGGGAGGATATCACCGGCGAAGTGTATATCGTGGTTGACCGCACTTCGGTTGACCTTTCCACTGATGGCATATCGCGAATTATGGATTCCACCGAGACTGCCTTCTACGAGGGTAGGGGAGAGTGTCGCCTGATGTTCCTGCCGTCGATGATTTCGTATGATTTCTCCACTCGTTTCGAGGCTGACGGCATGGAGTTTGAGACTCCCAACGACAATATGTTCTCGTTCAACTCGCCAGTGGGGGCATGTCCCGAATGTCAGGGCTACGGCAAGGTGATAGGCATCGACCCGTCGAGGGTTATTCCCGATTCTGGCAAGAGCGTATATGAAGGCTGCGTGGCTTGTTGGAACGGTGCCAAGTTGGGCGAGTGGCGCGAGGTGTTCTGTCGCTATGCCGCAAGGGACAATTTCCCAATCTTCGAACCCTATTACAAGCTCTCCGAGGAGCATCGCTCATGGCTGTGGCACGGCTTGCCCTCTGCCAACGAATCCGACCCCTATTCAAAGGTGTGCATCGACGAGTTCTTCGAGATGGTGCGCCAGAACCAATACAAGATACAGTATCGCGTGATGATGGCGCGCTACCGTGGCAAGACCGACTGTCCCACATGCCATGGCACACGACTGAAGAAGGAGGCAAACTACGTGAAGATTGCCGGGAGAAGCATCACCGACCTCGTGCAGATGCCGATAGTGAAGCTAAAGGAATGGTTTGACAATCTCGAACTTCCGGAGCATGACGCTGCTATAGCCAAGCGACTGCTCACCGAAATCAACAACCGCCTGCAGTTCATCCTAGACGTGGGGTTGGGCTACCTGACCCTCAACCGTCTGTCAAATACACTTTCGGGAGGCGAGAGCCAGCGCATCAACCTCACTACCTCGCTTGGCAGCAGTTTGGTGGGTTCGTTGTATATCCTCGACGAGCCGAGCATAGGTCTGCACAGTCGCGACACCGAGCGTCTGATTAATGTGCTGAAACAACTGCGCGACATAGGCAACACCGTGATTGTGGTAGAGCACGACGAGGAGATAATGCGTGCCGCCGACTATATCATCGACGTAGGACCCAACGCCGGTCGCCTCGGAGGAGAAATAGTATGGCAGGGAGAAACCTCATCAATCATCAATCTTCAATCATCAATAATCAATAATCAATCATCAATAATCAATAATCCCTCCCACACCCTCCAGTATCTCACCGGCGAGGACACCATTCCCATTCCCAAGAGCCGTCGTCCGTGGAATATGAAGATAGAGGTGAAGGGGGCGCGAATGAACAATCTGAAAGGCATAGATGTGTCCTTTCCGCTCAATGTGATGACTGTAGTCACGGGAGTGAGCGGTTCGGGCAAGTCGAGTCTTGTCAAGGGCATATTGTATCCCGCCCTCAAGCGTCATATCGGTGATGTGTGCGATGCCCCCGGCGAATACGGTGCGCTTGTGGGCGACATCAAGGCAATCCAGCATGTGGAGTTTGTCGATCAGAACCCCATAGGCAAGAGCACCCGCTCCAATCCGGCCACATACGTCAAGGCATACGATGCCATACGCGACCTTTATGCCGACCAGCCTCTTGCCGTACAGATGGGATTCACCTCGCAGTTCTTCTCGTTCAACGCCGAGGGAGGGCGTTGCGAGGAGTGCAAGGGAGCGGGAGTGATAACCGTTGAGATGCAGTTTATGGCTGACATAGTGCTTGAGTGTGAGCATTGCCACGGCAAGCGTTTCAAGAGCGACATCCTCGAAGTGAAGTTCCATGGCAAGAACATCGCCGACGTGCTTGACATGACAATCGACGAGGCAATCGAGTTCTTCGCCCGATGGGAGCAACCGCTGATAGTCAAGCGACTACAACCGCTTCAGGACGTAGGTCTTGGATATATAAAACTCGGTCAGAATTCATCCACACTGTCGGGCGGAGAGAACCAACGCGTGAAATTGGCATACTTCATAGGTCAGGAGAAGATAGTGCCCACGATGTTCATCTTCGACGAGCCGACCACTGGCCTTCATTTCCACGACATCAAGAAACTCCTTGAGTCCTTCAACGCCCTCATCTCGCGCGGACACACCATAGTCATCATCGAGCACAACCTTGAGGTCATCAAGTGTGCCGACCATATCATAGACATGGGTCCCGACGGAGGCGACCGCGGTGGCAATGTAGTAACCGTGGGCACCCCCGAGAAAGTCAGCGGCTGCAAGGTGGGGTTCACCGCAAGGTATCTTAGAGAAAAATTGTATTAATCCGTTCACTCGACTTTCTAAAGTGAGGCATTGAAGGCACTTTGGAAAGTCGAGCACTTATATGTTCTATTTTTCCTTTTCTCCGTTAGTATTGCAAATGTTAAATTATCGTATTTTTGTCACATTTTTGATGAATTAATACGATTATATCGCAGATAATTTGTAACGTTGTGGGCAAATTAGTAAAAGTATGGCAATATTAAAGAAAGACGGCCATTTATCCGGAAGAATAGGCGACTATGTATTCCAGTTTCAGAAAGGAGTTCAGACTGTTAGGCAAAGGCCGAGCCACTATAACGACAGGAGGACGGAGGAACAACTTGAACTGCGGCATAAGTTTAAGGATGTGCAGCAATTGTACAGGAAAGTGAAGCAAGCCGTGAAAGATTGTTTTGAGAAAAAGCGCCCCAACCAGCGCGATTGCGACGTATTTATGTCCTTAAATATCAAAGACTTCGGTATGATGTCTTATGGCTCATTGCCTCAACTTGATAGCTACGTTGAGGACGGCTGCCTGTGTTTTCACCTTGATGACAGAGACTGGGATAAGGGCGATGTCCTCAGATTCATCAGTGTGGATGAAGCCAATGCCAGATACTCAGATACCCCAATAACCGACATCTCATCACGCATAGTGAAGAGCGAACCGTTGTCAGAAGGTGAGTACTGCTGGATTCATATCCGCCAGGCAAGAGGCAAGCAGATGGTATCAACGCAGAAACTTGTGGCATACAAGACAGAGAAACCGCAGTGACAAGGCTAAACCTCCGCAGTGACAAGGCAGTAGGTCAAGGGCAGGTAAGCACCAAAGTCGGTGGTCCTCCAATGTACCTCTATACCAAAGTCGGTGAACCTCCGCACCAAAGTCGGTGTAACCCCGCTCTTTTATTGGAGAAACTGCGGAGGATGACCGAGTTTGGTGCGGAGGAAGATACCAGTAATATACTATTCATATACGTTTTAATATTATATAATTATGATTGAAGGATTAACAATAAATTCGATCAAATTCAAGTTCCCCGAAGTAAAACTAAATATGTTTTTCTCCTGGGCAGACGACAAGTTCAAGAAAAGCACGATGATCAAGTCAAGGGTTCTCGTGCCTAAAGAGGCTGTGGAGAAATATGGAGAGAAGAGTGTCAACAGGAAACTCTCGCTTGGCAAACCGCTGTACTGCTCCCTCGACACTCCCATGCGTGGCTTTGCGCCAGTGGAAGTGGACTTCCGTAATCTGGATAACGAGGATTTCGTAAAGATGTATTATCGCAGGAAACTTGAAGGTGTACTCTCAAAACACCCGGAACTGATGTTCTACCAATCCGATTATATGTCTGATATGCAGATAGGAAAGCTCAACACAAAGGCAGGAAAGCGTGAGGTATGCTACAAAGGACATACGATAGGACTATGGGAAATGGAGCTGTTCACGTTGAAGATAAGAATAGACCATTTCAACAACTGTCCGGTCATCATTGTGTCAAACGACCGTCCAAAACTCATTACGGACATGACATTGGATGAATTATTCAAATTGGATGATTCTGCCTCTCCATTTGAGCAGAGTGGCAATAGTATTACTCCGGAAATGGTGTCGGATATAGTATATGAGAAGAAATGTCATGATGACAAAGGAAATCCGTATTTCCAAAAGAGGATTGAAAATCTGAAATATCTTCATCGTAATGGCAAGGCTCCAAAATACTGCGAGACAAAAGCTGTACTGAACAAGGACCTAAGACGTATGTTCGGA
>JALFIX010000172.1 GCA_022775105.1 Prevotella sp.
AAAATCGTAGTGCCCTCATTTGATTACTAAATAAACGAGATCTTACTTCACAATGATTTTCTTAGTCTTCGAACCGTACTTCTGTATATAGCAACCGGGACGAAGATTTTTAGAAGAAACACTATTTCCTCCAAGGTCGTACAATGCGGTCGTAACATTAGAAGCACTCTCAGCAGAAGAGATACCGTTAGAGCTTGTTTCTGTGATTGATATCGTCATGTTGACTACATCCACTGTAACATCATACTTTCCTGCCTTGGTGATATACCACTTGTTGTCATCACCTCCAAACACCATTTTTGTGTCGTCTGTGGTATCACGAAGATAGAATGTCTGCCCCCATCCTGTATGTTTGTTTACAGCAACCTTCAACTCTCCCTCAACAAGATCAACCGTAGTTTTGAATACCGTTGGATTATCAGTATCGGGAGAAAGCATAACGCCGTCACCAATGCTCCATCCACCAGGAGTGGCAGGTCCAACCAACCACAATGCAGTATGCTTCAGAGGAGTTGTCTGATACTTAGCCTTTTTGACAACGATAGTCTTAGCGACAAGGTCACAGACGATGTCATAGTTGGCTGTTTCGCTCACCTTGAACTGCTTGTCGTTGGAGTTCTCTTCAGTTGAAACAAGGTCAGAAGCAACATCTGCAGTGAGAGTTACATCATTGTCTCCTGCACGATATTCGAGGTTGCCCCAATCAGTGGTAGTAAGAAACTTGAAAGTTCCATTCGCGTTTAGATTTACTGTGGCCTTGAACACATCAGGATTCTCGGTGCTATTAAGCATCACAATACTGTTGTCGATAGACCAACCTCCCCATACAGCCTCACCGACGATTAGCAATCGGTCGGCGGCATTTGCGGTTAATACTGTGGCTGCAAGAGCCAAACTGCAAAACATTTTTCTAAGAAAATTTGTTTTCATAAGCTTTTAATTTATTGGTTTGATACTAATGGCATATCCTCCACCACGAGCGGCTTTGAGCTTGAGAATGCTCTTGTTTGTCACCTTACACTTGGAGATGGTGTATGCCTGTGGATTCTTTTGATAGTCAGCATCCTTGGCGTCGGCATATATGACAGCCTCATATTTGCGACCCTTGTCAAGGAAGTCGAGCTTAAGAGTGGACTGATGTCCATTCTCACCTGCCGTGCAGCCCATAAACCAGTTATCCGTATCCTTTGCCTTACGGGCAATGGTGATATACTGCCCTGGCTCTGCCTCAAGATAGCGACTCTCATCCCAGTCAAGAGCCACATCCTTAATAAACTGGAAGGCATCTGAATATTTCTCATAGTTGTCGGGGATATCGGCAGCCATCTGCAGCGGACTGTACATTGTGACGTAGAGCGCCAACTGACGGGCAAGGGTGGAATTGATGTGATGATGCTTGCCAGGGTCAATCTTGTTCATGTCGCCCTCAAGGATGCCCGGTGTATAGTCCATAGGTCCTCCTTGCAGACGGGTGAACGGAAGGACTGTCGTATGGAAAGCCTTGTTTCCTGCAAACGACTCATACTCAGTACCACGGGCCGACTCGTTGCCAATAAGATTGGGATAGGTGCGGCACAAGCCAGTAGGACGTACTGCCTCGTGGGCATTGACCATGATATGATGCTTGGCAGCCTCTGTGACACAATACAGATAGTGGTTGTTCATCCATTGTCCGTAATGATGCTCTCCACGAGGAAGTATATTGCCTACATATCCGCTCTTGACAGAGTTGTAGCCATACTTGTCCATAAGGTTGTATGCCGCTTCGAGATGACGCTCGTAGTTGCGAACCGAGCCAGATGTCTCATGGTGCATCATAAGTCTCACACCTTTTGAGTGAGCATAGTCGTTGAGAGCCTTGATGTCGAAGTCGGGATAGGGAGTCTGGAAATCAAATACATAGTCTTTCTCATGACCGAACCAGTCTTCCCAGCCTATGTTCCAACCCTCGACAAGCACCTGCGAGAAACCGTGTTTTGCCGCAAAGTCAATGTATTTCCTAACATTGGCATTGTTAGCAGGATGATTGCCATGAGGCTTGCATTTGGAATAGTCGGTAGAACCTATATGCACCGATGGCAGGTCGTTAGTGTAAGACCAAGCCTTGCCTCCGCCTATCATTTCCCACCATACGCCGATATACTTCACAGGTTTAATCCACGACGTGTCTTTATATTTGCAAGGCTCGTTGAGATTGAGAATAAGACGTGAAGCAAGAGCTTTCCTTGCATCGTCAACCACCATCACAGTGCGCCATGGAGTACTGCAAGGTGTCTGACAATGTGCCATATTACCTTGTGCATCAGGGGTGAGCTGCGAACGGAACACGAAGTTCTTGTCATCGAGGTCGAGGTGCATACATGAATAATCTACAAGTGCAGCCTCATGGATATTGACATATAATCCTTCAGCAGTCTTCATCTGCAATGATGTCTGCACACCAGTAGGAGAGAAGAATGTCTGCGAGGCATTGCCGCACTTGGCAGCCTCCATCAACCCGCGTATCTCAGAGAGCTTCGACTCGGTATAGTCGTACTCTTGCGTATCATAGTCTCCAGGAATCCACCACGCCGTATGATCGCCAGCCATTGCAAACTCAGTATGCTCAGCCTTTACGGTGAAGTAAGGCAGAAACTGTTGCTGTGGGAACTCATAACGAAAACCTACACCATCGTCATAAACACGGAAACGGAAATTCATAAATCGTCCGTTAGACGGTTTCTCCAATTCCACGAACAACTCATTGTAATGGTTGCGGATATTACTCTCCTCACCCCACACAGGTTGCCATGTCTCGTCAAAGGATGAGGTGGAGACTTTATTGATGCGGAATTTGTCCATCAACGAGTTTTCCTCATTAAGTTCCATGCCGAGGCGACTTGTCTTCACCACAGGAATGTCCTTGTAGTCAATCTTATATGTTGGCACGCCTTCATCAGTCAGCGAGAAACTCAGTTTAAGATTTCCGTCGGGCGAAGCCACGGAATGACTGGCAACCTGTGAGGTGGCACTGATAGCCACCATTACACAGATCGCGGAAACAAAGCACTTTTTAAATGTATGAATCATAACTAAGTAAAATTTTGAATATCTAATTATTTTGTCAGTTTCACCACCTTGCATCCATGTGCAGGTATGTTGACGGTTACGGACGAAGCTTTTCCCTCGTCGGCATGCTCCCACAAGTCGCGTACGTTCATTTCACCGCTTATGCCTATTTCAGAGAAGTTGACTGAAACGGTAGAAGTATTGTCGCTGCGGTTAAAGAGAGCAAGGACATAGTCTCCATTTGACATTTGGCCATACCATATCTCGTTCTTCTTGTCGCCGAGCTTGTCGCTGAGCGGTTTACCTACAAAGCCGTCACGATTCAGCGCAAGGAGTTCGTCGTTGGTGTAATACTTGGCATTATCGCCTATTGTACTATACTGGTCGGCAGCTGCAACTGGTCCACCTGCAATGAGCTGAAGGGATATTTCAGTCTGCTTTTCTGCCTCGGTGTCAAACTTGTTCAGACGGATGAAGTCACCATCGAGAATAACCTTGTTACGTCCGGCGATATGCGACCAGTAAGTAAAGCCGTCAAACTGATTGTTGCAGTTGGGCCAGTTGGCATACGACTTACCTTTGTCCTGTGCAGAGCAGTGCCACCAGCCACCGCCACCAGTGTCACATACTATGCGCACCATATTGCCATAACGAGCCTCCAGTTCGGCGTCGTTATACATGTGTGGCATTACAAGAGAGGTGAAGATACCGTATTTCTTAGCCGACTCGGCGATATAAGCCAAGGCACGAGCATAACTCTCACGACCATATCCACGTCCTACGACACCTATGCCGCGGTCTTTGCCGTCCTCATACCACGAGAGGAAGTCCATACGGATGAAATCCACCCCGAGGTTCTTATAATGCTTGAAGAAACCGTCGATATATTCCCTGCATCCGGGATTCTCAGCTACTGCCCAATGAAACCACTTGTCTTCCGAACCGGGATTCTGCACTGCAGTCTTACCATTATAATATAGGTCAGCGAAAGTATAGTCTGTACCCTCGATTTTTGTCTCTCTCGGTCCGTGTATCCACAGCGGATTGTCATATACTCCGAGTTTTAGTCCCTTTGCCTTGCACTTGGCAATGAGGTCTTTCAACGAAATGGAGCCATACTGGGTCATATATCCCGAAGCGTCGGTGGAAAGCATGGCGATAAATCCGTCAGTGCATATCATGTCATATCCATGGGGCTTTAGCTCCGAAGCCACGAAGTCAATGATTTTGTCCCATTCGTCGGGAGTGATGTCTATGGTGCTTTCGCCCTGGCGCTCCTTGTCGTAGCAATATTCATATACGCTCCAGTATAGAGGAGCCTTCACATTCTCGTGTATGCCTTCAATGACCGGCAAGTCGGGCAATTCATACTTTGGAGGATATTTCATCTCCACGTCATCCTTGCATGAGGCAAACAATGATGCAGCCGCAAGGGCTATTGTCATTAATGTCATATTTTTCATTGTCATTATATTATTGTATTGTTTGGATACATTATTTTTTCTCTACGGCTATTGTGTAGTCCTTGAGATTGAAGGTGATGCGGTATGTACCAGCCTCGGTGACCTTCCATTTATTGTCTGGATCACCGGCATAGAAGACAAAGTCGGATGCTGTCACTCCTGCCGATGAAATCTCGGTATTAACGACTGACGGGCGAAGGAATGGACATGAATATGTGCCATCCTGAACAAGGCAAGCCTTCATCTCGCCAGGAACAAGTTCGCCTTCCCATGTGAAGACGTACTTGTCGTTGGCATCACGGGTAAATGGCGAGGCTGAATCCATCCCCCAACCGCCAGGAGTGGCATCTCCTATCATAAAGAGTGTCTCGGTCTCTATGGGGTCTTGTTTCACCTCAATTTCACTTATGAACTCTGCTTTTACAGTCCAATGCTCAAGGTCGAGGGTAAGGCGATATATGCCAGCCTCTTCCACCCGCCACTTGTTGTCGGGACCTGTGGTGAAGACAAAGTCGCCGCTCTCCACACCACTCTTGTTGATTTTGCAGTCGGCAGAGGCAGGACGAATGAACGGCACATCCCAACTGCCCTTCTCAATGCAAGCCTTCATCTCACCGGCCTTTAGTTCGCCTTCATACTCGAAGATGTACTTCGACTTTTTCACCAGTTCTGTCGGATTATTGTTGTCCCAACCGTTAGGAGTGGCGTCGCCGAGCATATATACTGCTTCTGCCTCAAGGGGCTCGATTACGGGAGCGTCATTCTCTCCGAGGAACTCTGTTGACATCGTCCAGTTGCGCAAGTCGAAGGTGAGACGATACTTGCCAGCGTATGTCACTCGCCATTTGTTGTCGGGGTCGCCGGCGTGCATGATGAACTTCTGTGCCGTTATGTTCGACTTGCTAATTTCCGCACCATTGTTCTCAGGACGGATAAAAGGAGCGTCCCAACTGCCGGTAGTCAGACAGAGTTTTATCTCACCGGCATAGAGCGAGCCTTCCCATGAGAAGACCAAGGCATCGTCGGCTGAGGCCTGCAGGGGTGTAGGATTGCCTATGTCCCATCCGTTGGGAGTGGCATCGCCCACCATAAAGAGGGCAGAAGTCTTGATAGGCAGGTCACCTTCAATGATTACAGGGTCTTTTTCTTCGTCGCAGCCGACAAGACATAAAGCCATGAGAGTTGCGGCAAGACCGGAAAATATATTCTTCAATTTCATAATCGTTGTCATTAATAATGTTATACTTTCTCCTTAGTCATTATATCCCGGATTCTGTTTCAAAGCCCTGTTGGCATTGAGGATAGGACGCATAATCGGGAATATTTCTGTATGAGAGTCGGCATCCGGTGTCTTGTCCCACCAAGAACTGGAGGTGAACTTTCCGAAACGGATAAGGTCGATGCGGCGGCGGCTTTCGGCAAAGAACTCACGTCCCCACTCGTCGAGCATCTCATCCATGTCGAGTTGGGCATTTCCCTCTGGAGCATAGAGCACTTCCTGTAGATTCTCCTCGGGATAGTTGCGGCGGCGCACTGAATTGAGCAGTCGTGCGGCCTCGGCTTTCTTTCCCTGACGCAATTTGCATTCCGCAAGTGAATAGATTACTTCGGGCAGGCGTATCTCTGTGTAGTCGCTTTCCATTTGGTGAATGTCGTCATCGGTATAGAATGGATATTTGGCGAAATGCCATCCAGAGTTGTGGTCGCCATCGCGCAGCGTACTTGTTGTGGCGGCAAGCCATTTGTTTGGATCCAGTCCCTGGAACTTACCCACAGCGTCGCGGATATACAGCTCGTAGTCAACCTCGGGAGCCTTGACCCTCTTCGTGGCGCCATTCTCGTCCTTGTATTCGAGATAACCATAAAGGAACATTCCCTCGCGGCGGCTATCGCCAAGATTACGGTATAGTTTCAGACGCACGTCGCCTGGATACTTGCGGAACTTCTGCACTGTCATACCCAACTGATAATCCAGCGGCTCGCCATTGGGAGCATAACTTGGCGAGGCGGCATACTTTGTGTTGTGGTCGCCTGCCTTGCACTTGGAGTCGTTGAAATAATAGCGGGCACGGGCGGGAACAGTCCACCAGTATGTGTCGCCCTGATACTGCCAATAGGTATAACCGGCATCAGCGGGGAAACCGAATATCACCTCATCGCAGTTGTCGTTGTCCCAGTCAAAGGCGGCATCCCAACGGTCAGCCACGGCATACTTGCCGTAATCGCCATCGACAATCTTCTGCGCTATTGCGGCACACTCGTCATATTTCTCCTCACCAATATACACCTTGGCATTTAGGTATAGGCGCACAAGAAGGGCTGCGGCACTCGCCTTTGTCCATTGGCCTTGTATGGTAGAATTGGTTCCAAGGTTCGTTTTCTCGATGAGCATGGGTATTGTCTCCTGCAATTCTGTCTCGATGAAATCGAATATTCTCTTAGGCTCCACCTGAGTCTCAGTATTCATCGACACGTCATTGTAGCTAACAGCAAGTGGTACATTGCGGAAGGCATCAAGCAGTCGGATGTAAAACCATGCGCGCAGCACCCTGCACTGTGCCTTGAGATTGTCAAACTCAGCCTGCGAGAAACCAAACTTATCCGGCGAGAGTGTATTAAGGTCTTCAATGACATAATTGGCCTGCATGATGCCCTGGAAGCATCCGTTCCATTCTGTCTGGGCATCGCCTCCATCCTCCACGTTCCACTCATGATAGTGCAAGCGGCGCCATTTGCCTCCGTCGTCCCACCATCCGTCACGGGTGGGAGTGATGAGCTGGTCGGCCGACAGTTCGTTGAGCACGTGCCGGCTCTGTATGCTCCAGAAAGCATGTTCAAATGGGCGGAAGGTGGCACGCACGACATCCATCTTCGTATTATAGTAGTTTTGTGTGCCCACCTGGTCGTAAAGAGTCTCGTCGAGGTCTGTACAACCCGAAAGTGTGGCTGCACATAGAGCCGCAGAAACTAAATATTTGAATATCTTCATATCTTTATCTAAATTAATCGTTATTAGAAATCAATTTGCATGCCTACGATAAACTGGCGGGTTGAGGGGAAATAGGTTCGTGAGCCTTGTCCACCCGGAGTGAGTCCGTTAACTTGATATGTCGAGGGATCAACGCCACTGAATTTTGTCAGTGTGAACACATTCTTCACTGTGCCATAGAGCCTGATACGGTCGATGAAACGGCAGTTCTCCGCCTTTAATGTATATCCCAATGATATCATGTCGAGCTTGAGATAGTCACCACGCTCAAGGAAATAGTCGCACACCACGGGGTTAGCAGTCGATGAAACCACGAAATTCTTGGCGTATGCCTTCTTCAGACGGTTACCCGTGAAGTTGCGTGTGCCATAATAGAAGTCATGGATATTAAAGATGTCGAAGCCGAATGCCCCACGGAAGAACAGCGAGAGGTCGAAATCCTTGTAGCGGAAGTTGTGTGACGTTGACATGGTGAACTTGGGCATACCATTGCCCACCACCGTGCGGTCGGCATCGCTTGCCTGTGAAGCCCTGATGATGTCGCCGTCCTTGTCATATACCAGCCATTCGCCATCAGCGGTGTGACCTGCATATCTCCACATATAGAAGTTTCCAAGCGACTCGCCTTTCTGTATGCGCTGCAGATTGTAGAAGGGATACGGATCTTCTGTACCGCAAACGTCATAGTAATCCTGGCCCACATACTGTGAATTGCTGAAATCGACAAACTTGTTGCTTTGGGTGGTTCCCACAAAGTTGATGTCGTATGTGAAGTCCTTGGTATTCACCGCACGGAAGTTCAGGTCAATCTCTATACCTGTGTTCTTCATAGTTCCTACATTGACAAATGTTTCGTCGAAGAGATATGGTGGCACCGACACCTTGTAGTTTCCAAGCAAGTCCTGCTGACGGCGGTTGAAGTAGTTGACCGAACCATACAGGCGATTGTCAAAGAGTGAGAAGTCGATACCCACGTTCCAGTTCTTGCCTTTCTCCCAGCGAAGATCGGGATTGACGTTCTTCGACGGTCCCCATACCTGGAAGTACTTGCCGTTATAGAAGTAATATCCGAATCCTGTCATGGTGTTCAGAGAGAGATAGCTTCCGAAGTCCTGGTTGCCGGTAATACCGAAGTCTGCTCGCAACTTGAGGTCGTTCACCCATTTCACTCCCTTCATGAACTTCTCGTCAGATATACGCCATCCGGCTGATACGGCAGGGAAATTACCCCATTTGTGGTTAGCTCCGAACTTCGACGAACCCTCATGGCGCAATGATGCAGTAAACATATATCTGCCGGCAAAGTCATAGCTGACACGACCGAAGAAGGCAATCAGTTTAGAGTCGTTCTGATAGCTGCCCATACATATCTCTCCCTCCTCCTTGGCGTATTCTCCCGAACCAAGATTGTCGGCTCCAAGTCCGTCATTCGGGAAATCCTTGTTTTCAGCATTGAAACCGGAGTAACGTGAATACTGGTAGGAATAGCCAGCCATAGCCTTGACGTTGTGCTGACCGAAACTGCCGCTGTAGTTGGTGAGCCACTCCATAATCTGCTGGCGCTCCTTGCTGTACGAACGACTTGCCTCGCCCTCTCGACCGTTATTGATGGCAATGGTGCTGGTTGACGGACGGAACCATGTGTTGTCGTTGCTGTATTGATGGTCGGCAAACATCAATTGCGTCGTAAGGCGATGGTTGCTCTTTCCTTCCTTAGCAAGCAATGGCAACAGATTAAGCTTGACTGTGGCATCCCAGTCGAGAAGTTTCGTGTCGGCATGATCTTGTTCGAGCTTCTGACGTTCCACAGGATTCGAGCCCACTACCTGTCCCATGAAGTTATAATAACGAGCGGGATTCTCCGGGTCCATCATGGGAGTGGTAGGATTGGCCTCGATGGCATCCTTAAATACACTCCAGTCGGCATTGTCACGATATATGATACGCGGAGCCACATTGGCGGTGAAGGTGAAGAGCCCGCCCTTGCTCGTGTGCATCACCGATGCACGTGCACCATATTCCTCACGTCTTGAACGCAGATCGATACCTTTTGCATCACGATAGTCGGCACTGATGCGATAGTTGTTCTTGTCGTTGCCGCCACTCATTGTGAGGGTGTGCTGCATGGTAACACCCGTGCGGCTCACAGCGTCAAGCCAATCGACATTGCCGCCAAGGTCAACACCAGTGTCGCCCCATCCGAGACGAACGTCACGATAATCCTGCGCACTCATCATGTCGAGTTCTTTCTTGATAACATCAAACGACATCATACCTGAATATGATGTATGAACCGAACCGTCCTTGCTTCCCTTCTTCGTCGTCACCACGATTACACCATTAGAACCGCGTGTTCCGTATATTGCGGAAGCTGCACCGTCCTTAAGTATGTCAAACGAGGCGATGTCATTGGGATTGATATTAGTAAGGTTGCCACCAGGCACACCGTCGATGACAATCAACGGACCAAGACCGGCAGAACGCGAGGAGACACCACGTATCTGGATGCTTGCCTGATTATTGGGGTCGCCGGCACCAGTGTTTGTGATTGACACACCAGGCACCTTGCCCTGAATCATCATTGAGGGGTCGAGCGAACTGACTGTGAGGAAGTCCTTCTCGCTCACATGGGAAATGGCAGAGGTGAGTTCTTTCTTGTCCATAGTGCCATAACCAATGACCACCACCTCATTAAGAATATCACTCTTCTCCTTCAGCGTCACGTCGATGACCTTGCGTCCGTTTACCTTCTCGCTTGCGGTCTCAAATCCCACATACGAAAAAATCAACGTGCCCGAAGAAGACACCTCGATGGAATAATTGCCATCAATGTCAGTCACTACTCCCTGGCCGGTCTTGTCAACTCTCACACTGACACCAATCAGTGGTTCCCCGCCCGGGTCTCTCACCGTACCGGTTATCTTTGCCTTTTGGGCTGATGCTGTCATCGTGACACACACCATGAATAACATCATAAGAAACCGATACATCACTTTTTTTGTTCTTAATTGATTCATAATGTTTTTTTATTTTAGTTGTTTCGAATTTTGGTGCAAAGATATGGACTTTTTTATTCAATTGTTCCGATAAGTACTCATAAAGTACATTATATTTTTTTACTTCTTCTATTACTATTCTGATTATCAGCTTAATATCCAACAAACCTAAATCCATCAAAGTACATTCACCTATTAGTGTAAAAAATACAAGATACACGTGTAATTAACATCTTTTATACACATTTCGTGGCTATTCTCTTGCTACAATTGATAATTTTCCGTACTTTTGCCGCAAATTAGAAACTCACAACATATATATGATGATATGCAACCTATAGATTTTAAAAAGACGGTATCAGTTGTTATTATGATATTCTCTTTTGCAATACTCTCATCTGCCAATAACTCGGCATTGCTTCAAAAGCTCGACAGCGTGATTGAAGCAAGCGAAACCATCGTGGCTGAGAAGAACAAGAAGATTGCCATGCTTAAGCAAATGGCAGCAAAGGAAAACAACACCGCACTGCTCTTGGAAAGATACCGCGAACTCAGTGAAGAATACTATGTCTTCAAGTTTGATTCAGCAAAGGTATATGTTGAAAAAGGTCTTGCATTAGCAAAGAAAGTACAGAACAGTAGATATATTGTGACTAACACAATAATGAAGGCCAAACTGCTTTCCATCGGAGGACTATACAGCGAAGCTATAAACACACTGAATACGATAGTACCGGACAGTCTTGGAGAACAGGACATGACATTCGACTACAACATCGCATATTTCACCATTTATTCCTACTGGGCTGACTATTGCAACGACAACACCTACTCACCGATATACAAGGAGAGGTCGATTGCCTATCTAAAAAACGCCATAGCCAACATCGACGACAACAACTCCGCCTACGACTATTATATGGGAGAATACCATGTTTATATTGACAAAGACGACGACAAGGCTCTCAAGCATTATTTCAGGACACTGGAAAAAAACGCCATGACATCAAGAGTATATGCCATGGCATCATTTGCAATTGCCAATAACTACAGCGCACATGAAAATATGGAGAAGTACGAGGAATACCTGATAAAAGCCAGTATCTGCGACATTCTCTGCTGCACTAAGGAAAACCTCGCCATACAGGACCTTGCCATGCACCTCTTCAAGCAAGACAACGAGAATATCGAAAGGGCAAGGGTGTATATCAACACTGCCATGGACGACGCCAAATCATACAACAACAGACTTAGAATACTGGAGATTTCACAGAAACTGCCAATTATTGTGTCAACATACCACAAGAGGCTTACAACACAAAACTCAACACTAATGTATGCCGTTTGGGGTATATCACTGCTTGTAGTTACAATGATCGTGCTATTGTATTTCTTCGTCAGACAAAACAAACTGCTGTCGAAAAGACGGCACGAACTGCATGTCAGCAACAACATGCTTACGGAAACTAACGAGCGACTGAACCGTGCAAACGAACAACTGCTCGACACCAACCGCAAACGCGAGGGTCTCGCCAAACTATACATTGACCTATGCGCCAAATACATCGACAAGATGGCCAAGTTCCAAGTCATGGTGCAGAGGAAAATCAAGGCTAACCAGATCAACGAGCTTATGAGTTATGTGTCCTCGTCAAGACTCAACTATGAGGATGCCGACACCTTCATGAAGCGTTTCGACGAGGCTTTCCTTAATCTGTATCCATCATTTGTCACTGAGTTTAACGCTCTCCTGAAAGATGACGAGCAGGTAATCACCCAAAATCCACACTCCCTTACCACCGAATTACGCATCTTCGCACTCATACGCCTCGGCGTCAAGGAAAGTTCGGAAATTGCAGCCCTACTCTACTACACCCCGCGCACCATATACAACTATCGCTCTGCTTTCAAGAACAAAGCCATAGACCGTGAGTCTTTTGAAGAACGTGTTTGTACGCTATGCACCGTGATTAATTAGTGCGGTTACCACGCAGTTCTCCAGGGCTTATACCATACTCATCTTTGAAACATTTAGCGAAATATGAGGGGGCACTGAAGCCTGTATCATATGCTATTTCTGAAATTGAACGATCGGTTGTTTCGAGCAGTTGGCGACCACGTGCTATACGCGATTTACGCAACAATTCTACAGGAGTCGTACCAGTGAGAGCCTTAATCTTGCGATATAGCTGCACACGGCTCATACCCATCTCCTCGCCTATGCGCTCCACATTAAAGTCGGCATCATGCAGGTTTTGCTGCAGTATGGAACGGAAACGCTCAAGGAATGGACTCTCGTTTTCCGGTGTACCCGTTGGAACAACCACATCCTTTGTAATTTCATCGTTCACTATCAATTTCATGATATAAAACCTATATACCAGAACAATAAGCAAAATGATTATGAAGATTACGACGACACAAACAATGATAATCTTTTGCTGAACATTAATCTGAGAGAAATACAATCCGAGCTTTGCGTGAATAACCTCAAGGTCTTCACTTCTTCTCTGCAGTTCCTTGTCCTGCAATAACATAATATCAGCATCGGTATCGTCAATGATTGCCGACTGCAACAAATTGACACGTTCAAACTTCTCACCCCTAAGAATCTTCAAGGCAAGTCGCATCAAATCCATACCTTGAGTGGGATAGATATATGTAGCTACGAGAGCACCGTTCTTTACTGCCTCCACACCACCACCTGGGGTTGACAGCGCATCTACTCCATAATACCTTATATTATTTATACCATGTTCCAATGCCACTTTTCTTGCACCAAGGGCAAGACGGTCGTTATGCCCGAAGACACAGTCAATATCCGTTTCTTTAGCAATCACAGTCTTCATGGCTTCTTCACCACTCTTCTGCGTCCAGTCGCCCAACTCCGATGAAATCAGTCGAATATTAGGGTAAGCAGCGATGGCTTCGATGAATCCTCTGTGTCGCTCAATAGCCGACGAGGAGCCTTTCAATCCTGTTATCTCTACAAGCGTACCCTGTCCACCCATTTCCTCACCGATGAGTTCACCCATCGTCTTGCCCACAAGATAATTGTCGGCTCCCATGAAAGCAGTATATTTTTCACTGTTGGTCTTGCGGTCGAAGAGTATGACGGGAATACCTAAATCGTATGCACTGTCTATTACTGCCGTAAGCTTTTCGACAGAATTTGGAGCGACAATGAGTAGGTCAACCCTCTCATGGATGAAATGCCTTATCTGCTCTATCTGCAATTGGTCGCTGTCTTCCGCTGAGAGAAACTCCAATGAGACACTATCGCTCATATAACTTCCTACAATCAACTCACTATTTAGTTTGTCGCGCCAGATATCCTCGGAGCATTGGGATACACCTATTCTCCATTGTTTCGGCTGGTCTGAACATCCGACAAACATAATAGCCACAATAAACAGCAATAATACTTTCTTCATAATAATAATTTTTAGTCATTGGCAATCTGCCACTGTTGTTTCGTTTTTTTCGGTAATTTCTTCACCACAAGATCATAGCTATGCCGAATAAGCGACTGAATGAGCTCATCGGATAGTAATCCATATAGGTTTACTTGGTTCCAATGCTTCTTGTTCATGTGCCATGCACCAGTAATCTCGGGATGGCTCTCACGAAGTTCAACTGCATAATCCGGGGCGCACTTCAGTACAAACCACTCAGTGTCCTCGAGATCTATCATTGCAAAGATCTTGTCAGCAACACGAAATGCCAAGGTTGACTCGTCGAAAGGGAAATATTCCGACGTAGCAGGAAGTGACAAGCAATAGTCACGAATGCTCTCTATGTTCATGCGATTTATATACGGTTTCGACTGCAAATATACATAAAATAAAAGGAATGGCATAGAAAAAGATTGCTTTAATGCTGATATTTAACAATCTTTATTAAAAATGGTCACAGTTACCATGAACTGTGACCATACAATATCAAACAATGATATATTAAGCGAATAAGACTAAATAGGATTATCGGTAGTGATGAAGTCTGGACGGAGAATCCTTGTCATACGCATCTGCTCCTCAGTGTCGGGAGTCCATATGTTTACATCCAATCCTAGAGAATGGGCTTTGGATATCCAATCGGGATGTCGGAGGAAGACAAGCATGGAATAATCGATGCACTTGTAACCTCGCTTGTGAGCCTCTTCAGGAGTCATCTTTCCCCCCACATATGCCACGTATGCGACAGAGTCAAGTTTCAGTATATTGTCGCATACAAAGGGACTGAAGGAGATGTAATCCACCTGATGTTCCATCTTACGGGCACGCACGGCCTCAACCACTTTTCTGGAGATATATGCATTGGCAGAGTCGGTCTTCTGGTCTTTTATCTCAAGAATTATCTTCATCTCGGGATGCTTCTTTGCCTCGTCGAGATACATGGAAAGAGTGGGAACTGGTTCGCCATTGCCGAGGCGAGTTTTTGCCAATTGGGAATAATTAGATGTGGCGATAGGCAAACCACCAAGATGCGGGTCGTGGTTTACTATTATCTCTCCGTCTGCAGTAGCTTGCACATCAAGTTCGCAACCATATATTCCTGCTTCTGCGGCAGCCTTGAGGGCGGCAATGGAGTTTTGCACGCAACCTGGGGCTTTCCAATAACCGCGATGAGCAATAAGACGTGGCGGCTTCGCTTCGTCGAGTACCTTCCTATAGGCACGGTCGGGAACAATAGTCTCAGTAAAAATCTCTCCAAAACGATTCTTCACCACCACTTTCACTTCCTTAGTCGTGTACAGTGGGCGGGCACGGAATAAATGGGATGTAAGACAGGTCTTGTCGCGATTGGCAAGCGAGGCGAGATACGACTCGTCATTATCGGTGAACCGTTCCATCTTTCCTCGGTACACACCGTCTTCAAACCATTCAACGGCGGTCTCATTATCACAGTTCCATACATTGGCAACGAGGTAGAACGGCTGTGAATAAAATTCGCCTACGCCATATAGTTTCATCTGCTTGTCGGCACTGTCGCCTGTAGGTTTATACTTCCAAGTGAGCGTGTCGGCCGATGCCTTTACAATCATATAACCATTAGGCGCTCCGCAGCGGTTGACATCGCTTCGCCACCATGTACCACATGCAGCACCGATGTTATGCTCATATATGTTTGCAGTGGGCTGGTTGTTCTGGAAGAAATGTGTGTGGCCACTGAAGACATGCACCTTATAGCCCTTTAGCACTTCAGCCAATTCTTCGGCATTGAGAACATTACCCTCCGTCTCCTGTGTATTCCATGCGGCTGCGTGCATATTAAGAATGACAGTCGAGCCCTTTGCAACATAGCTTAGATCTCGGCGAAGCCATTCCACTTGTGCCTCGGTAATCTGTTCACGATATTCCTTATTTGCCATATAATTGATGTTCTTCATCGTCACGACATGTACCCCGGCAATGTTAAAGGAATAATCGGTGGGACCGAAATATCGGTTATAGTGCATCTCGCCATATACGGGCGAACCATAAGGCATGTTATTAAGAGCCTGATAGCGAAGGTCGAAGTCGTGGTTGCCTATGCACTGGAAAGCTGTTACGGGCAGGAGGTTCATCGACTCACGGTAGTCATCGAAGAGTGTCATGTTATCCCAAACGATGTCTCCCAATGCCATGGTCACCACCTCGTGTGTCTTTGACAATTCCTTTGAAGTGGCGAGAAGATCGGGTATGGTCTGTGTATTCCACAGTTCCACGTGTTTCTTGTTTTTCACCTGAGGATCGGATATGGGGATGAAGTAGAACTCCGAATCCATCTGCTTGCGTTTCTCAAGGGTGAAGTCATATTTTCCTCCATTGTTGGCGAGATAAGACGAGGCGACATAAAAGGAAGCTATCGATTTTTCCTTTGGCAGACAATAGTCAGAAGGAGTGGAGATATATACAAACTTACTGATGCAAGTGTCAGTGGGGAGGCTCCACCGTCCTTGTACATCTGTTTGGCAGAATGCCACTCCATTGGTCACGACAACTCCATTTACCCCCTTTCCATCGGCAGTCACCCTGCCTCGGAATGTGTATTCCTTGGCACTAAGGGTGGTTGCCGATGAAGCGAAGGCAAGAAAGAGAGAGATAAACCTATATAATGATTTTTTCATTTACATTGATTTTAGTTCCACATTGTCGAATACCATCACTACATCCTGACCGGTCTTTGCCTTACGCACGACTGCCTCGAAGTCGGAAGTGTTGTCCTCAAAGCAAATCACATTGGCACAATCGAGTACATGTGACATAACCTTGACAGCAGCATCTCTCTCCATACGTCCTTCCCTAACTGCCTTACGGATATATTTGTCGGCACGCTCCACGGCCTTAAATACTGAAGGCTTGCGTATCTCAGTAGCAGAACCAGAGAGTCCCACCTCAACATCATACACACATGTGTAGTTGGCGATAAACGTGTTCCACTTCTCGGCCACAACCTTTCCAAGAGGATGTTCCTCTTCAAAGGTGTTTTTCACATTGGGAATATTACCATAAACCTCATATACAAAATGGTGGGATTCCGTGACAGAAGTCTTTTCTCCTTTTGCCCACATGCTTGTTGCCATTATCAGGGCAACAGCTGAAATAATCATTTTTTTCATTGTTTTTTCTCTATAATTATTATCTTTTCTGCCATATCAACTTGGTTGTAATATCATCTGAGCCCATCGACTCCACTGCTTTGAGATAGTTCTCGCGGTTCATACGCTGAAGTATGGCAGGGTATTTATATCTGTATGGCATCGCATCACCTGTAGCTACACCAGGGCCAGTAGGTACATCGGGATAGCCGGTGCGATTGTATTCAAACCACTGCTGGAAGTCGATGAAGAAGAGCGCATAAAACTTCTGTTCCATAATGCGCTTCAGTGTTCCGTCGTATGTTGTCTTGGGATTGTCGAAATAACCCGCAGGCAACTCCACTCCCCATTGCTGCATATTAGCCTCAACGGCTGCCTCATATAGGACGGCGGCATCCTGCTGTATTATTCCACGCTGAGCCAATTCTGCCTTGATAAATAGCACCTCAGAATATGTCATAAGGGCTATGCTCTGCGGAGCTGTGGCAAGGGTTGTCGCATTAGGAGCAGAACCATTAATGGTTGGCATATCAGCATATCCGCTCTGTAGGCCTACATAGTCTTTCACATCCTTGCCATTCTCGTCCTTATTTGTGGCCTTCACCGCAAAGATGGGCAGACGCGGGTCGTTCCATTCCTTTAAAGGATTGATGAAGAACTCCGAAAGTTGCTTATACGAACTGAGATCGGACGGACGAGTCATCGGTGCCTCGTATGGAGCCACACCCGAGATAAAGGTCATTGCCGACTCATCATTGTTCTCAAAGACAGGATAATCATCGGGATTGTCTATCATCTGCTTGAGCTTTGCGGCTGCATCCAGTCCAGGCACATCAATCACTCTCAACAAGGCACGCATACGCAGGGAATTGGCAAACTTTCTCCACTTTGTTATTCCGTCTGCATCGGTTCCACTCGTACAATATAGCATATCGCCACCATCATTATATTTTAGACCCTTTGACGGTTCGAAACGGCGGTTGGCTGCATCGAGTGAGTCAATGATAATGCTATATACGTCCTTCTGTGAGTCAAACTTTGGATAGTAGAGTTGTTCGTCGCCTCGGCAAGCCTCCTTCACGGGAATATCACCAAAGGCATCGGTGAGGGTCTCATACATCCAGCACTGCAGAGTAAGACCGATAGACTGATAGTTGGCATCGCCCACAGCTACGCCATTGTCGTAGATGGCCTTTGCATTGGTGAGCCACTTGTAATACTGTGTCCAGGCACCATCACCTGCAGTGTCGGTAATTCTGTACCACCCCACTCCATTAGTGGAATTAGTGGTGACAAGACACTGCATCAGCTGAAACGTATAGCTGTTGTATCTCTGCCAAGTATAAACACTCATATTGTAAATCACCGGGGCAAGAAAACTGCCCGCATTAGCTTCGTCCATTCTTGTTGGGTCTGTATTGGTCTCGTCCATAGATTCGCACGACTGGATCATTACCAATCCCAATAACAAAGCAAATACCTTATATATAATCTTCTTCATAATTCTTTTATTCTTCATTCATCATTCTTCACTCTTCATTTATTAGAATCCTATTTTCACATTCAGTCCATATGAACGTGCGGTGGGCAGTGTACCGACCTCAACACCTGTAACAAACGAGTTGCCGTCGAGTGAAGCGGTCTCGGGGTCAAACATCGGATAGTTGGTGATGCAAAGCAGGTTGCGTCCATACAGTCCAACAGTAGCCGACTCTATAAATGTCTTGGCGAGCCATTTCTTGGGCAGTGTGTAGTCGAGTCGCAACTCACGGAGCTTAAGATAACTGTTCTTGAAGGAGTTGGTGGCTCAGTAGATATTCTCCGTGGATGACTTAGCACCATGACTATCCAAATCTCATGGCGCAACGATACATAAAGAAAGGCATATCTCGTACCCCTCTCAGTTCAGAACGGAATCCCTTCATCTTTGAATTTAACGATTCTGCAGCTGCATTGGTTGCGTGATTGACAAAGTAGTTGAGCACATCATTTTCT
>JALFIX010000174.1 GCA_022775105.1 Prevotella sp.
CCATGTATGCACCTGCATTACCCTTGATGACACGGTCGCAGAACTGACCCTGCTTTGTGGCAGCCACAACACCGCTAAGTGCTGGCTCGCTGGCACCGATGGTGGGGATGAAGGCGGGAGCGGCGAAGGTAACCTGCTTGAGGTCTGTAACCTGTGCGCCCTTGGCCTTGGCACCTGCTATGTTCTTGGCTCCGGCAAGTTTCTGCTGGAGCATCTCATACTTCTTGTCGCGGAGAACTTCCTGCTTAACGAGGTCCTTGACATCAGCAAAGTCGCGAAGACCTACGGGATGAACACCAGTGAGAGCCACTACAAGCAGATGGTCGTTGTTGCCACACTCATAGAGAGGAGAAACCTCGCCCTTCTTGGAGTAGAACACCCACTTCATAGCCTCGCGTGTGGCGCGCACGCCAGCCACGTTGTGCTCGGAGTTAACCATGTTCTTGCGCTCCTGAACCGTGAAGCCGTACTTGGCGGCATTCTTCTCGATGGCTTCGAGAGTCTGGTTCTCGCTGACAAACTGGCTGAACTTGTTGTAGGCTGCCGAATATGTAGCCTTGGAGAAGTCGATAGCGTGCTTAACGATGGCTGTGACATACTTGTCGGTCATAGCCTTGCGGTTGACAATCTGCACAACGATGTTGCCCTGGGAGAACTCGACGTTCTTAACCTCTCCGGCACCGCCATATACCAATGTCTCGATGAACTTCTTGGTGTCGGCATCGATGCCCTGGGCACCCTCATACATAGCACCGGTCATCCACATTGACTTGCCCTCCTGGTTGTACTTCTTGGCGATAGCCTCGAAGTCGCCGCCAGCCTTGAGCGCGTTGTAGATACTGTCAGCGGTCTTGCGTGCAGCCTCGACAGTTGCGGCGCCCACCTGAATCTGACGATACTCAACCGAGTCGGGAAGAGAAACCTTGGAGACGAGCTTAACTACATTCAGAGTGTTGTCCATAGCGGTCTCGAAGGGAGCAGTGGTCTGACCTACAGCCATAGAGTCAACCTTGGCCTTGATGTCCATAGGCAGAGACTTGGCAGATACGGCGATGCCGCTATACTGGATCTGCGACTGTGCCTTGCGCACCACCTCGGCGGGATTAGCGCCTTCCTGGAGCTTCTTCTGGGCATCAACCATTGTTGCCATCAGGGCCTTGCGGTCAGCTGCAGAAGCTACGACCTGGAAATCCACATACTTGATGTCGCGGCTCTCCACATACTGCTCATACATACCCTTGTTCTCTTCGTACTTGGCCTTAAGGTCAGACTCGGAAACAGTGACCTTGTTGTCGTTGATGGTGGAGTAAGCGATAGAAGCGAGCTGGATGTCGCTCTCCTCGTTCTGAGCCTCGAAAGCCATCTTGGCAGAAACGGGGTTGCTCAGCAAGCAGTGAGAGAGAAGGCTCTGATACTTCTGGGCGAGAGTCTGCTGGCGCAGTGTCTTCTCGATGAACTTCCAGTAGTCATAGATTCTCTTGTACTGCTCAGCAGCCTGTGCTCCCTGGGGATTAGACTGCAACTGCTTGTAGTCGGCAAGGAACTTGGTGAGCATAGACGCATCAAAGCGGCCAGTCTGCTGGTTAACGAACGGAGACTGCATGAGCATGGGGTTTGTGCCCTGCTTCATGATGTTCTGAAGCTCTGTGTCGGTAACGGTCAGACCCAACTTCTCAGCCTCGTCGGCGAGAATGGTGTTGCTGACGAATGTGTTCCACACCTGATCCTTGACCTGGTTGAGCTCATCCTCAGAGAGGTTGTCCCTACCCTGTGTCATCTTGATGACCTCCTGATACTCGTCAACGAGGTCCTGATACTCCTGAACGGAGATTTTCTTACCTAACACTTCGCCGACCTGCTGGCGCTTTTCGTTGCTTGCTGCTTCGCAAGAACGGAAGGCCTCCTCGGCGATGAAAGCGAAGAGCGCGAAGCCGATAATGATAATCAGCGTGACGCCTCTTTTACGAATTTTTCCTAATGCTGCCATTACTTTGTTTTATTGTTTTTTATTTATATTGTCATTTTAGTGCGCAAAATTACAAAATTTATATCAAACAAAGGAAAAAAAATGGAAAAAAATCTATTTCTTCACTACTTTTAACCTCACAAGTTCGATTTTTGTCATTGTTGACTTCACTATTTTGAATTCAAAGTCACCAATCTGCACAATTTCGTTGAGTTTTGGGAAACTCTGGTACTCGTGCAGGATGAGACCTCCAACTGTCATATATTCGTCACTATCGGGAAGTTCGAGGTCGAACATCTCATTGACTTTTTCTATCTCAAGTCGGGCTGAGAGCAGGTAGTCGCCATCCTCGGTCTGACGCGCCACATAGTTGCTGGTGTCGTGCTCGTCCTCTATGTCTCCGAATATCTCCTCGACGATGTCCTCAAGCGAGACAAGTCCGCTTGTGCCTCCGAATTCATCCACCACGACACCTATGGACTTCTTCTGCTGCATGAAGGTGTGCATGAGTTTCTTGGCAGCCATGGTCTCGGGGACGTAAGACAGTGTGCGTATGCCGTCGCGCCATTTCTCGGGATTTCTGAACATCTCGGAGGAATGGATATAGCCTATGATATGGTCGATGTCGTCCTTATACACGATTATCTTCGAGAATCCGCTCTCGATAAACTTGTTGCGCAACTCGTCAACGGTGCAGTCCTCCACATCCACTGCCTCAATCTCCGTGCGCGGCACCATACAGTCCCTGACCTTGGTGTCGGAGAAGTCGAGGGCGTTGTGGAATATCTTCACCTCGTCGGTGATTTCCTCGTCATCCTTGGCATTCTCGATACTGCTCTGCACGAGATAGTCGAGATCCACACGCGTGAATCCGGCTCCCTCCTTCTGTTTCTCCATCTTCACTCCCATGATGAGCAGCATCGCCCTTGAAAGGAAAGTGGCGAAGCGGGATATGGGATAAAGGATGACATAGAAAATCATGGCTGGAATGGCAAAGAGCGAGAGCATCGTGTTGGGATTGCTCTTGCAGATGGTCTTGGGCAGGAACTCGCCTGTGAAGAGCACCACCACGGTTGACAATATCGTGTCGGCAGTGACCCGCTCGCCGTCGCCAAGGCCACTGAACAGCGTGGTGTCGAATATCTGTGCAAACAGGATTCCATAGATGACGAGGGCGATATTGTTGCCGACAAGCATCGTCGAGACGAAGTTGTTGGGGTGGCGATAGAAGAAGCTGATGGCGCGCTGACTGGAGCTGCCGCTTGTGTCCATCTCCGCCAGGAGACGGTTGCTCGACACAAACGCTATCTCCATTCCTGAAAAGAATGCGGAGAGCACCATGGTGGCTATCAATGCTATAACTGTATCTGTCATTGTATTTTCTTTTTCTGTGGCACTGCCTTCTGACGATGTTCCTTTTGGATGGTGTCAGCGGGAGTGGATTCATTGCCAGTGGTGTTGTCGGGAGATGTTTCTTCCTTCTTGTCCATATCCGACTTGATGAACGAGCCCTTGGAATTGCTCACGGTATAGTGGCGCATGTTCTCGTCGCTGCGGAAATATGTGCCCTCAAGCGTGCGCTCGGGGGTGATGACCTTGGAATACTTGTTGGAATAGAGTTCGTGGGCCATACCGTCCCAGAAGAGTTCCTCGCTCTGGAATTTGAGTCCGTTGACATTGCGCAGACGCACCCTGCCCCGCAGTTCCCACAGTTTCAGCTGGTCGTAATACCATGCCGTGTCGGCCTGGATATATCCCTCGATATGGAATTTCTCGTCGAACTGCTCCATGAATATTCCGCAGATGAAAGTCCAACGCGACGGATTTCTCACGGTATTCACATCCCAACGCTCGGTGACTATGCGGTATTTTATCACGCCAGAGTCGGATATCAGCGTGTTAACCCCGTAGGAGGTCATCATCGACACTGAGTCGCGGTCGTGAATTGCAGGTGCAATATGCTCCTTCTCCTCAGAGCACGATGCCATGAGGAGAAACAAGCAGAAGAGCAGCACGCTTCCCGACTTCGCCACCTTATTATATATATATATACGATTCAAAGTGTTATTCTTTAATTTTGCGAAGCGATTACTCCACCTTCCACTTCATGAACCAACGCTCGTTGAATGTGAGTCCGATATTAATCCTGAAGGTGTTCTCGGTGATGAGGTCCTTGGCAGACGCCCTCACCCACTGTGCACTGATGTTGAGCATAGAGCGGTTGTTCCAGGCATTGACGATAGGAATACCGAAACCAGCGCTGACGCTGTACTCCTTGGGACCGTCCTTGCCGTTGACCTTGATGTAAGGAGTGTTGTAGGACACACCGAAGCGATAGTTGACACGGTTGAGGAACTTGCGGCTCATGGCATTAGGCACCCACTGAGTGCCGAGGGTCAGCTTGTGGCGATCCTTGAGCAGTCCGCCCACCGTCTTGTATTCGCCTGTGACAGCGTTGAGTTCAGGAATGTCGCAGCCGCCCCACTTCTGCATGGTGTAGTCTAAGCCGACGGTGAGCGAGTTGTTGTGAGTCCATGACACTCCCACGCCTAAGGACGAGGGAATGTGAAGTCCGTCAGCCACCCTGATTGTGTCGTATGAGGCAACACCAGTCTGCGGGTTGCTGATGGTGGTTACAAGTTCGGGGTCGCTGTTAAGGCTGTGCCCGAGTCCGTAGGTGAGACCCAATACGGTGACATCCTTCTTGCCCCACCTGTGTTCCCATTGCAATCCGAAGTCGAGCTTGTAGTTTCTGACTACGGCAGAATAGTTTCTCTGCACCGAGTTGACATATCCGTCACTGTTAACCACCGACACGCTCTTGTCATAAGAACCCCATAGATATCCAATGTTGGCACCAATGGACAATCCCTTGTAGAAATTCCATCCAGCTCCGATGAAGGCCTCGTGAACGCCTCCCGAACCGCTGTGCGACTCAGTGGACATGGAAGACGGCTGCCCCTCGGAATCCGTTCCCACCACACTGCTGCTGCTATAGTTGTAGCCGATGTTGGTAAACGGCAATATACCGAAGCTGAATCCCACCTTCGGCATGATGCGGAACAAACCGACAACATACTCGAAGTCAGAATTGTTGGCATTGATTTTCTTGGATGTTCCGTCGGCATAAACCTCCTTGAAGTTGGTCACCTGTCCCGACAGTCCGGCGTCAAACAGCATCGTCAGTGAATCCACCGCCGAATACGAGGCTGGGTTGAGGGTATTGACCTGACTGGAGAATCTCAGTCCCAGTCCCAATCCGTCCATACCGCGATTGCCACCCTGCGACTGGTCGGACAATACACCGAGACCGAATTGGCTGTAAGGTGAGTTTGTGCCACTTTGTGCATTGGCTGTCAATGCGGCTGCGCATACAATTGCGCCAATTATTGTCTTTTTCATCAATTATATATAATGACTTTAATATTTTCTGCTCAAAACACTTATTTTTTATACTCTAATATGCAGTTCAACCCATAGCTGAGTATGAAATCGTCTGCAAAGATGCGCATTTTTTCTGAAATGTGCAAATCGAGATGCACTCCGCCCGTTAAATAAACCAAAAGACGGGGATATTTTAATAAAAAATCACTTATATAGCCCTCAATTTCACGTCTTATACCATTTAAAACACCACTTCGGATGGCGGTTTCGGTGGAATATCCCACTTCGGGAATGTCGCCGTGGCGACTCACAAGCGGCAGCTTTGACGTGTGCTCGCTGAGGGCCATCAACCTCAGTTTGGGCCCCGGGGATATGTTGCCTCCAAGATACTCACCATTGGCGTTGACAAAGTCGTAGGTGATACATGTGCCCACATCAATCACCAGCACATCCGTGCCACCGCCCTTGACGTATGCCCCCACGGCAGCAGCGAGCCTGTCGGCCCCGAGAGTGTGGGGAGTGGCATACCTTATGGTGAGCGGCACGGGGGTGACTCCCGGAACAAGCCGTTTCATCCCGAATGGCAACTCGCCGATGGCCATCTCCATAGCGTCGGGCATATCCACCACCGACGAGACAATGCCACGGTTGAAGGGATATGCAGAGAGAAAACGAGTGAACTTGTCAAGCTCATCATAGTCAGCAGTGCATACCTCAACAGGTGCGTCGCCATCGAAAGCGACCAACTTTATGCAGGTGTTTCCTGCGTCGATTATGAGGTTCATAACTATTAAATTCAATTTCAGGGTGCAAAATTATTGAAAAAAATCGAGATAATCGAATGTTTTTCCAAAAAAAGACATTAAATTTGCACCGTGAAAAATATAAAAGATACATACAAGAGGCTATTCGTCGGCATATTTTCGCTGATTGTCAGCCAGTTAGGCTTTGCACAGCAGTCTGACTCCATAGAAGTCAGTTTGCTGACTTGTGCACCAGGCAACGAAGTTTACAGCCTTTACGGGCATACAGCCCTCAGATATCACGATTTGCGCACTGGCGAGGACTTTGCGTTCAACTACGGCGTGTTCAACTTCAACCGCCCTTTCTTCTCGTTGCGGTTCCTCTTCGGTCTCACCGACTATGAGCTTGGTGTCTATCCCTTCCCGCTCTTCGCCCAGGAATACGGACGCAGGGGAAGCCAGGTGACCGAGCAGGTAATCAACCTGACCACCGAGGAGAAAAAGGCACTGCACAAGGCGCTCATCGACAACTACCGCCCCGAGAACAGGGAATACCGCTACAATTTCCTATATGACAACTGCACCACCAGGGCACGCGACATGCTGGAAAGGAACATCAACGGGAGGTTGAAATACGTTGACGGCGACAACAGGCAGACATACCGCGAGATGGTTCACCAGTATAACTCGAAATACCCTTGGGCGGCATTCGGAGTGGACTTGGCATTGGGAGCGGCTGCCGACATCAAGATTGGCGGACGCAAACAGCAGTTCCTGCCCGACTACATGATGATGGATGCCGAGAAGGCGCAAATACTGAGCGACGGCTTCTACCGCCCGTTAGTGGCTGAATCACGCAGCGCAGTGGATCCAGGGGTGAATGTCATAGAGGACTCATTCCCGCTCACTCCCACCGAGTGCGCCTTGATACTGCTCACACTGTCGTTGGCACTGATGGCAATGGAATGGCGGCGCAAGAGCGTTTTCAGGGTGTGGGACACCATACTCATGAGCCTTAGCGGACTGGCAGGCATATTCATGCTCGCACTGTTCTGCTCGCGCCATCCCACCACGAGCACCAACCTGCAGTTGCTCCTGCTCAATCCCCTGCCCCTGTTTTTCATCTACAGGCTATGGCGGAAACCACAGGACAAACTCTTCTGGAAGATTTCGGCAATACTCCTGCTGCTGTTCTTCGCGGGAACCTGCATACAAAACTACGCAGAGGGCATGGTGCTCGTAGGCATAGCCCTCATGACAAGATGTATCATTCACTTAAAGCCATGAACAAGAGACAGTTTTCACTCACACTCATAGTAGCACTCGCATACGCCGCACGACTGGAGGCACAGGTGATTCAGTCGGCGCCACGACTGGTGGTGAACATCACCATCGACCAGTTGCGCTCCGACTATCTGGAGGCCTTCTCCCCGCTCTACGGCAGTTACGGCTTCAAGAGGCTCCTCTCGGAGGGACGGGTATATGGCAACGCCTCATATCCATTCCAGCCCATCGACCGCGCCTCTGCCATCACCGCCATCCTCACCGGCACTACACCTTATTATAATAGTATAGTGGCAGAGCGATGGCTCGACCGCAACACGCTCAGGCCAGTGTATTGCGTGGATGACAACAAGTGCAAGGGACTGGGCACCGCCACAGGCTCATCGCCCAAGAACGTCCTGACCAGCACCATCGGCGACGAGCTGAAAGTGTATTCCCAGGGCAAGGCCATCGTGTATTCCATCGCACCCACACGCGATGCCGCCATACTCTCGGCAGGACATGCCGCCGACGCCGCGATATGGATTGACGACGAAAGCGGCGAATGGTGCTCATCCACTTATTACGACAAGGAACTGCCCAACTGGGTGAGCGAATACAACCGCCTGTTTCCCGCCCTGAAGGAAATAGCGGGAAAGGAATGGACTCCAGACAACTACTATACAGGCAACTTCACCTATTTCATGGTGAAAAGCTCGCAGAAAACCTTCTCGCACAAGTTTAACAGCGACAGAAGGTTCCGCGAATACAAGGCAAGCGCACTCGTAAACGACAACGTGACGAAAACCGCACTGCATTGCATAAAGAGCACCGAAATGGGCAAGGACGGCATCACCGACCTGCTCAACCTCACATACTATGCCGGCAACTTCGACCACCGCACCTTGGCAGAATGTCAGCTTGAGATGCAGGACACCTACGTAAGGCTCGACAAGCAGATTGCCGCCCTCATCAGCGGCATTGAGCTGATAGTGGGACAGAAGAACGTGATGTATGTCATCACCAGCACGGGATACAGCGACGAGGAAGGCAACGACTATGCCAAATACAAGGTGCCGACTGGCATCTTCTATATCAACCGCACCGCCAACCTGCTCAACATGTACTACGGGGCACTGTGGGGACAGGCAAGGTATGTGGATACATATCTCGGCAACCAGATATACCTCAACCACCAGCAACTTGAGAACAAGCGCATAACCTTAGTTGACGCCACACAGAGGGCACAGGAATTCCTCTCGATGGTGGCAGGCATACGCAACGTATATACAGGACAGCAACTGCTGTCGAACACCAACCCCAACATCCACAAGATACGCAACGGCTACTCGCAGGAGCGCTGCGGCGACATACTTGTGGAGGTAAATCCGGGATGGCGCATACTCAACGAGGACAACATGGAGAACACACTCTCAAGGGCCTCGTACATCCAGTTTCCTATAATAATGTTCGGCTGTGGAGTGAAGGCAGGACGCATCGACGACAACGTCACCGTTGACCGCATCGCACCCACCCTGAGCAAGTCAATTCGCATCCGTGCACCCAATGCTTGCTCTTCAGAACCCCTGTTTTGAAGAAAAAAACGCAAATAATCAGTGAATTATGCACGATTACGGAATATTTTTCGTAATTTTGCACGGAATTTTGAATTGTAGGAAATAAAAAACAAAAAAAAATATGAATTTTACAAAGTTTTTAAAGTCGCTTTTCGGTGACAAGTCATCAAGGGACATGAAGCTCATCCAGCCCTTCGTGGAGCAGGTGAAAGCTATCTCTCCGCAAATAGAAAAGCTCGACAACGACGCTCTCCGTGCCAGGACACAGGAGATAAGAAAAAACATTCAGGAATCTGCCAACGACAAGCGCAAGCAGATTGACGAACTAAAGGCAAAGATTGAGGACACGCCCATCGACGAGCGCGCCGACATCTTCGCACAGATTGACAAGATCGAGAAGGAAATACTCGACCTGCTTGAGGAAAAACTCAACGAGGCAATGCCTGAGGTGTTCGCCATCGTGAAGGAGACCGCCAAGCGATTCGCAACGAATGAGGACACTATCGTCACTGCCACTGACTTCGACCGCGAACTGGCTGGCGACCCACGCAAGGACTTCATCACCATCGACGGCGACAGGGCTATCTACCACAACCACTGGACCGCAGGAGGCAACGACCTGAAATGGGAGATGGTGCACTATGACGTGCAGCTCTTCGGTGGAGTTGTGCTCCATCAGGGAAAGATTGCCGAGATGGCAACCGGTGAGGGTAAGACCCTTGTGGCAACACTGCCGGTATTCCTTAATGCACTCACTGGCAACGGCGTGCATGTGGTCACTGTGAACGACTACCTCGCCAAGCGTGACTCCGAGTGGATGGGACCTCTTTACATGTTCCACGGACTCTCGGTGGATTGCATCGACAAGCACCAGCCCAACTCCCCCGCACGCCGCAAGGCTTATCAGGCTGACATCACCTTCGGAACAAACAACGAGTTCGGTTTCGACTACCTGCGCGACAATATGGCCAACTCGCCAGATGACCTCGTGCAGCGCTCTCATAACTACGCCATTGTCGATGAGGTTGACTCAGTGCTCATAGACGACGCGCGTACTCCGCTCATCATCTCAGGTCCGGTGGCCAAGGGCGACGACCAGATGTTTGAGGAATACCAGCCACTCGTGGAGAAACTCGTGGAGGCACAGCGCAAGCTCGCCACCCAGTTCCTGGCTGATGCAAAGCAGAAGATTGCCGAGGGTAAGGAAAAGAACGACAAGAAACTGCTCGACGAGGGTTTCCTCTCGCTCTACCGCTCCCACAAGTCGCTGCCCAAGAACAAACCCCTCATCAAGTATCTCTCTGAGGAGGGTATCAAGGCCGGTATGCTCAAGACTGAGGAGATATACATGGAGAACAACAACCGCAAGATGCCGGAATGTGTACAACCGCTGTATTTTGTGGTTGACGAGAAGCTCAACTCATGCGACCTCACCGACAAGGGTACGGAATGGCTCGCCAAGCAGGTGAACGACAAGGAACTCTTCGTGCTGCCTGACATTGCTTCGCAGTTGTCGGCCCTTGAACTCGAAGACCTCGACGACCAGACCCGTCTCGACAAGAAAGACGCTCTGCTAAACCACTATGCAGTACAGAGCGAACGTGTGCACACCCTGCAGCAGCTGCTCAAGGCATACACCATGTTCAACAAGGACGACGAATATGTGGTTATCGACGGCGAGGTGAAGATTGTGGATGAGCAAACCGGACGTATCATGGAGGGACGCCGCTGGAGCGACGGACTGCATCAGGCCGTGGAGGCTAAGGAGCACGTGAGGGTGGAAGCAGCCACACAGACCTTCGCCACCATCACCCTGCAGAACTACTTCCGCATGTACCACAAGCTTGCAGGTATGACCGGTACCGCCTCCACCGAGGCTGGCGAGTTCTGGGACATCTACAAGCTCGACGTTGTGGAGATTCCCACCAACCGCCCAATTGCACGTATTGATATGGACGACCGTGTGTATAAGACAGCACGCGAGAAATACAACGCCGTGATCGACGAGATTCAGCAGATGCGCGAGAGCGGACGCCCGACGCTTGTGGGTACTACTTCTGTGGAAATATCAGAGCTTCTGTCAAAGATGCTCAATATGAGAAAGATACCTCATCAGGTGCTCAATGCCAAGCTCCACCAGAAGGAGGCTGACATCGTGGCACTTGCAGGTCAGAGCACCAACGGTCTTGGAGCCGTCACCATCGCCACCAACATGGCAGGTCGTGGTACCGACATCAAGCTCTCGCCTGAGGTGAAGGCTGCGGGCGGTCTCGCCATCATCGGTACAGAGCGTCACGAGAGCCGTCGCGTTGACCGTCAGCTGCGTGGACGTGCAGGACGTCAGGGCGACCCCGGTTCATCAGTCTTCTACGTTTCACTTGAGGACAAGCTGATGCGCCTCTTTGCTTCCGAGCGTATTGCAAGCGTCATGGACCGATTCGGATTCAAGGAGGGCGAAAGAATCGAAAGCCCGATGATATCCAAGAGTATCGAGCGCGCGCAGAAGAAGGTTGAGGAGAACAACTTCGGTATCCGTAAGCGTCTGCTCGAATACGACGACGTGATGAACAAGCAGCGCACCGTGGTGTATGAGAAACGACGCCATGCACTCATGGGTGAGCGCATCGGCATGGACATCTCCAACACCATCTGGGACCGCGTAGTCAGCATAATCGAGAACAACGACTATGAGGGATGCAAGGAAGGCTTCATCCGCATCTTCGGTATCGAGGTACCCTTCACCTACGAGCAATTTGTTGACGAAAAGCATGAGGACTTGGCTGAAAGCTCATTCCAGCAGGCCATGGCTGCCTTCAAGCGCAAGACCGACCGCATTCAGACTGTGGCAATGCCTATTATCCAGCAGGTGTATGAAAACCAGGGCGACCGCTTCGAGCGTATCATGGTGCCCATCACCGACGGCCGCCGCATGTACAACATACCGTGCAACCTCAAGGAGGCTTATGAATCCGAGTGCAAAACCATTGTCAAGCAGTATGAGAAGATGATTCTACTGCACATCATCGACGAGTGCTGGAAGGAGAACCTCCGCGAACTCGACGAGTTGAAGCACAGCGTGCAGAACGCCTCATACGAGCAGAAAGACCCGCTGCTCATATTCAAGCTTGAGAGCGTGAAACTGTTCGACTCGATGGTTGACACCATGAACAACCGCATCGTCAGCATCCTCATGCGCAGCGGCATCCCCGAACTGCAGCAGGCTCCGCAGGAGGCTCCGCAGGAAATGCCCCAGCAGAACAAGAAACCTGAATACACCGAGACAAAGCGTGACATCAACGAGGAACAGCTTCGTGACCCCAACCAAGCAGCTGCAGCCGCCCATGACACACGCGAGCAACAGAGTCGCACTCCAATCATGAAGGACAAGCTCCCCGGACGCAACGACCCATGCCCATGCGGCAGCGGCAAGAAGTTCAAAAACTGCCACGGAAGGGGAATCGTTTAAAAATGAAGAGTGAAGAGTGAAGAATGAAGAATGAAGAATGGCTGCGCGAATCGAGTGGAGAGCCGAGCTTGCTCGAGCTATCCCGAGTCGCGACAGAGGAAGACGAAGTCAAAGTGAAGCCAGCCATCGACGAAATCAATGAAGAATAGTTTATGATTGAAATAAGCAATTTACGGAAGTCATTCGGCGAGAAATGCGCCTGTGACATACCACAGCTGTCTATCGGCAGCGGAGAGATTATAGGACTTGTCGGCAACAATGGTGCCGGCAAGACCACCCTCTTCCGCCTGATACTCGACTTGCTGAAACCAGATAGCGGAAATGTCACTCTCGACGGCATTGACGTGCAACAGAGCGAAGACTGGAAAACATTCACTGGAGCATATATCGACAATGGTTTCCTTATCGACTTCCTCACACCCGAGGAATATTTCGAGTTCATCGCCAAGGTGGTATCGATATCCAAGGAAGAGCTGACTGAGCGCACCGCCGCCTTCGAACAGTTCACAGGAGGCGAGATATTCGGACGCAACGCGCTCATCCGCAACCTCTCGGCCGGAAACAAGCAGAAAGTGGGAATCATATCAGCACTCATCACGCGTCCCAAACTGCTGATACTTGACGAGCCGTTCAACTTCCTCGACCCGTCGAGCCAGAATCATCTCAAACATATTATTGAGGAATACCGTGAGGCTACTGGTGCCACGATTATCATCAGTTCACACAACCTCACCCACACCATCGACATCTCCACACGCATACTGCTTATGGAGCAAGGCGAGATAAAGCGCGACATCAGCGAAATCACTCCCGACGCCATCTCCGCCTTGAACGAATATTTCGACCAACAATAAACTCCCGTCCAGGGAGACTATATAGAGTTTTTTGATTACCTTTGCGAAACGAAATCATACATTAGTGTTGAACAGACAATAAAAATAAAAATAAAAGATGAACAAATATTTTACAAACAAACACGAGGAGATTCTTTCGTTTCTCGAAGATAACATCTCAAAACTCGTAAAACTGAAAGTGGTTTCACGTGCCAAGTATAAAGAATATGACGAGCATTACTTCAAATATCTTACGGCGGATAATATTGACGATGAGGTAAGAATACGTTTTTATTCTGAACTTACCGAAGATTCGTACGAATGGCTGAAGAATAAGCTCCAAAAAGCCCTAAAGGAGAATCCCGGGCTTACAGAAAATCCAATTGTGAAGGAATACTCACAGCTGATGCTCGGGGAGGCTGACACTATGCCCGACCCCAAATTCACCGATCTGCTAAGTTGTGAAGACCCATACCGCATGACCGACTTCGTGTGCTTTTTTTCAAACAACCTGACTGAGGATGAGGAAGACTGTCTTGAGCAGAAACCAGAAGAGGAATTGCTGGCTATGATAGAAGACAGATTGTATAACCATGTAGAAGAGTGGATCGACGACTTGCCCCATAATGACCTGAAGGTTCTGAGGGAACTCGTTAACAAAGGCAGAATGAAGGCTCCTGTAACATGCCAGAAACTCCTGATAGAGCAAATTATGCTCATCGACCATAGTTTGTCTTTCGGAGAAGACGAAGATTCTGAATTTATCATTTATGATGATATAAAGCAAGCCGTCGCCCCATACATTGATTCCGCTATCCAGAGAAAAGATGAAAACGACGAGGGATTTCTTGAGGCCCTCTTTCTTGGCATTGTCAACATCGTTGGACGTATTGAGGAAGCCAAGGCACGTGAAGTGATGAAAGAACTTTTGCCTCAGGCCGGACGCAAATTGACATCTGAGGATGTTGACCGTTTCTTCGACCATTCCATGCTTGTGAAATACCATCGTGGCAGCTATGTGTGCCAACCCGACGGAGACCTTTTCTCGCAAATAGAAGACAGCTTTGATTGGGAAGAAGAGATAAGGGATTCTGTAAAACCATTTTATCCCGATGATTATATGGACGTGTTAGCCCATGGCGAATATCCTTACTTCAAACCTCATCGTATGGAAGAGCGTGCTTTCTTCAGTTTCCTTATAGGCACCCTGAAATATACAAATGAAAGTGCACTTTCCATACTTACTTTCTATTATTGCCATCTCCAAAATCCCGACTATGACATCAAGGACATGGTCAATGAATTAACCTGCGACGTAAGATTCCACGATGCAAAACAAGTGAAAATTGCGATTGATATCATCACACTTTTCTGCAACGGCATCCCGAAGTTCATACTTAAAGGTAATACGTCAAAACAGTTTAGTTGATATTCATAACAATGATATTATGAGAAAGAAAAGCAGGGAGATGGATGCCACATGGGCACTTGAAGTAATGGACAAGGCACCGTATATTACAGTTAGTATGACTGATGTCAATGGAATGCCTTATTCAGTCCCTTTGTCACTGGCACGTAAAGATGAGCAGACATTCTATTTTCATTGCGCCACAGAGGGAAAGAAACTGGACATACTGCGGACAAATCCCTTTGTATGCCTGAGCGCTGTGAGCAAATGCAAGCCAACAGTTGGTCCCAAGGATGGCAGTTTTACCTTGGAGTTCAAGTCTGCCATAGCATTTGGCAGGGCAGAGATTGTTACCGATGATACCGAAAAGCGTGAAGCGCTCCGAGCCATTTGCCAACGATTCCTTCCTAAACACATGGATGCCTTCGATGCTGCGGTGGAGCGGAGCATGTCGCGCACGGCTATTGTTCGCATAACCCTCTCAGAGCCACCTGTTGGCAAACGCAAGCAATATGATACCAATGGTGATGAATTGAAATACGGACGCATGGAATAGTAGTGGCAGTTAAATTCCCGTAATTATCACACATAAATCATGAGTATATAGAGTATTTTTAGTATCTTTGCCAATCAAAAACATGCATAAGAATATGAGAAGATTCAATACTGCGGGCACTTGCCGCCCGAATGAGCATTATATGGTCGATATCACAGAGCGTCTGGAAATCATCCGCAAGATGGTTGCCAAGGGGGAATGCTACAATTGTAAAGAAATACATCAATAAATAAATGAATAGAAAACGTATCGGGGAAGAGAAAGCGGTGGTGGAGCAGATGATACGTCTGTATTGCCGAAAGCATGAAGGACATACCGAGCTATGCCCAAGTTGTCAGGAACTGTTGGATTATGCCCACAGCCGACTTGACCGCTGCCGTTACGGCGAAGAAAAAACCACCTGCAAGAAATGCCTAACCCATTGCTATCGACCTGAGATGAAAGAAAAAATCAGGAAGGTCATGCGTTGGTCGGGGCCAAGGATGATACTCTATCATCCCATTGCCACCATCAGGCATTTGCTACGAGAGATAAAATGAATATAAAGACAGGCAGCAGCCAGACTGACTGAACAAGTACAGAAATAGTCATTCAAATATGATAAGACAATGAAGAAATTGTCAGCAAAAGGGATGAAGGCATTGAAGGTGTTACACCTTATATGTGCCATAGCATGGTTTGGCTCTGCCATATCCATGAATCTGCTGCGACACCTTGTAGAGGTGGAGGATGCAGCAGGAATGTATTGGATGGCAGAGATACTGGAAGCCATCGACATGAAGATACTGGTGCCAGGAGCTATCGGGTGCCTGCTCACTGGCATTGTATATGGTGTTTTCACAAACTGGGGCTTCTTCAAGCACAGATGGCTCACGGCGAAATGGGTGCTCACCCTCTTCATGATTCTTTTCGGCACATTCTACATGGGGCCACTGGTGAAGGAGAATGTACTGATAGGAAAGGCTATCATGGAGGGGAACGGTGATGCTACGCAATACTGGCAGAACGTGACGGCAAACGCCTATGCCGGTCTGCTCCAGCTTATACTGCTGACCTTTGTGACCATAGTGTCTGTGTATAAACCATGGAAGCAGAAATGGCATTGATGTTATACAATAAGATAGATTGAACATGAATAAAAAAGAATACGCACAAGCTAACAAGGAAAAGCTGTATCCCGAGGTGCCCGATTCACTATGGGCTGCACTTGGACTTGAAAAGGGAGTGCCTTCAAGCATGAGTTGCCTGCTGCTTCAGACGGAAGGAAAAACAATACTGCTCGACGCAGGACTTGGTGCACCATTCAGCCAACTTCTTCCTAAATTGAAGGAAAAGGGAGTAGCTCCAGAAGAATTGCGACTGATATACATCACACATCTTCATCCCGACCACATAGGCG
>JALFIX010000063.1 GCA_022775105.1 Prevotella sp.
AATACACCGTCTCGGGTTCACCCTCGTCGGTGAAGTATCTGCCCTCAATCATAAAGAAGTCCTCGCCGTGGTGTATGATCTGCGAATCGATGGAGTTGATACTGCTTCGACAGAATGAGAGATAGTGTATGGCATCAAGAACATTGGTCTTACCGACACCGTTGTGTCCGATAAAACAATTGACTTTCGGCGAGAAATCAAGAGTGACCTCACCGATGTTCTTGTAGTTCATTATTGTCAATTTTTCAAGAATCATTGGCCTAAAATCGCTAATTTTAGTGCAAAGTTACAAGTTTTCGCGGTTAAAAGCAAAAAAAGTCGGCAATAAATTTCATTATGTGCTATTTTTTTGGTAATTTTGCCCCGAAATTGTGTCTATGGCACATAAAAGAGAAGAAATAAATAAAACAAAAGACAATAAATGGCAAACGTTAATGAACAGCAGGGCGCTCTCAATGCAGAGGAGACCCTCAACAAATCAGAGGCCTTCTTCCTCAAGTATAAGAAGGCTGTCATCGCAGGCGTACTCGCAGTAATTGTGGTAGTAGCCGGTGTAGTTGTTTACAAGCAGTATGTCTCCGCTCCACGTGAGGACAAGGCAAGCACAGCGCTCGCCAAGGGACAGGAGTATTTCCAGCAGGAGCTTTTCGAGAAGGCTCTCAATGGCGACGGAGCAGGATACGCAGGTTTCCTGAAGGTGGCTGACGAATTCAGCAGCACCGATGCCGGCAACCTCGCAAATCTCTATGCAGGACTCTGCTATGCCCAGCTCGGCAAGTGGACAGAGGCTGCAAAGTATCTTGAGGAGTATGACGCACAGGACGACAAAATGATCAGCCCTGCCGCTGAGGGTGCCCTCGGCAATGCCTACGCCCACCTCAACCAGCTGGACAAGGCTGTCAACCACCTGAAGAACGCTGCAAAGAAGGCTGACAACAACAGCCTCTCGCCCACTTTCCTCATCCAGGCCGGAGAAATCCTCGAAAGCCAGGGTAAGACTGCCGAGGCTCTCGAACTCTACAAGGAGGTTAAGACGAAGTACTTCTACTCGATGCAGTATCAGACAATTGACAAGTATATCGAACGCGCATCCAAGTAAATGGCTACAGCTTATCACAACCTGTCTGACTACGACAGCAAGTCAATACCCGACGCAAGCAACATGTGCTTCGGCATAGTCGTGGCGGAATGGAACCCCGAAATCACCGACGCACTGCTCAATGGCGCTGTCTCCACTCTGGAAAAGCACGGAGCACTGCCCGAGAACATCCACGTGAAAACGGTGCCGGGAAGTTTCGAACTCATCTACGGCGCACATCAGATGACAATGAGAGGCGAATATGACGCCATCATCATCCTCGGAAGCGTTATCAGAGGCGAGACACCCCATTTCGACTATATCTGTCAGGGAGTTACCTACGGCATTGCCAAGCTCAACGCGTCAAGCGAGATTCCTATCATCTACGGTCTGCTGACCACCGAGAACATGGAACAAGCCAAGGACAGAAGCGGCGGAAAATTAGGTAACAAGGGTGACGAATGTGCAATAGACGCCATCAAGATGGCGAAATTTTAATTATAATGACATTTGTATAGGGAGCGGATAACAATTCGCTCCCTTATTTGATTAAATCTAAGGACTTTATGAAATTCATATCATGGAATGTTAACGGAATCAGGGCTTGCGCCGGCAAGGGATTCGGCGATGTGTTCAAGCAGCTCGACGCCGACTTCTTCTGTCTGCAGGAAACCAAGATGCAGGCGGGACAACTCGACCTCGAATTTGAGGGATATCAATCCTACTGGAACTATGCCGAGAAGAAGGGATATTCGGGTACGGCTGTCTTCACAAGACACCAGCCACTGAATGTCACATACGGCATAGGAATTGACGAGCATGACCACGAGGGACGTGTCATCACTCTCGAAATGGAGGAGTTCTTCCTCGTGTGCGTATATGTGCCCAATGCTCAGGACGGGCTTAAGAGGCTTGACTACAGAATGAGATGGGAGGACGACTTCCTTGCATATCTCAAGGCTCTCGACGGGAAAAAACCGGTAATCGTATGCGGAGACCTCAACGTGGCGCATCAGGAGATTGACCTCAAGAATCCAAAGACCAACCGCATGAACCCAGGATTCACTGACGAGGAAAGGAGAAAATTCACACATTGGCTTGAAAGCGGATTCACCGACACATTCCGCCATCTTTATCCCGAACAGGTAACCTACTCATGGTGGTCATACCGGTTCAAAGCAAGGGAGAAGAACACGGGGTGGCGCATTGACTACTTCGTGACGTCGAAACGAATGGACGAGAGAATCGCCGATGCCAAGATTCACACCGATATTATGGGAAGCGACCATTGCCCAGTGGAGCTTGATTTAAGATAAAAAGACTTAAAAGAGTCAATTTTTCTAAGATTTCATACCTTATATTATTATTACCTTGTTATATATATAGGTTAAACTAAAAAAAAAAAATACGAAATGAGAAAATTATTATCTATCCTTACGATGCTCGTCGTAACAGTATGCGCAAATGCGCAGATGCTTGACCCAGTGCATTTTACATCCAAACTGGAGATGCTCAGCGGCGACGAGGCGCAGATTGTGTTTGCCGCAAAGATTGACAACGGCTGGCATGTGTATTCAACCGGTCTTGGAAACGACGGACCTATTTCCGCCACGTTCAATCCCGTCAAGATGGACGGTGTGAAGACTGTTGGTTCACTGACTCACAAGGGTAAGGAAATATCACAGTTCGACAATATGTTCGGCATGAAGCTGCGCTACTTTGAGGGCAGCGTAACCTTCATACAGAAAATCAAATTTACAAAACCCGAATACTCCATCGACTGCTATCTCGAGTTCGGTGCTTGCAACGACGAGACATGCCTCCCGCCCACCCAGGTATCCCTGACCAAGAGCGGCAAATCCCCCGCCATATCCAAGGATGCCGCCAAGGAAGCCCCCACCAAGGAAGCCGCCGCCCCCTCTGAGTCAGCCCCAGTGCCCGGCGCGTCAGCGTCGGGTTCCGATGCCCCCGCCGCTGATACAGCCGCCCCCGCCGATACAGCCGCCGCCGCCCCCGATGCAGCCGCCGTTAATACCCCCGCTACTGATGCCGCCGCCCTATGGTCTCCGGTCATCAGCGAGCTGAAGACATACGAGGACGCCCCCACCGACTCCTCTCTTTTCTATATTTTCTTCGCAGGTTTCGTCGGTGGTTTCCTTGCCCTTCTCACCCCCTGCGTATGGCCCATCATCCCCATGACCGTAAGCTTCTTCCTCAAGCGTAACAAGGAGCGCTCAAAGGCCATCCGCGAAGCCGTCACCTATGGTATCTCCATCGTGGTCATCTATGTAGTGTTGGGTCTTGTAGTGACAATGCTCTTCGGTG
>JALFIX010000100.1 GCA_022775105.1 Prevotella sp.
TTGCCGACCGCCAGCATTTTATGCAGATAATCAGCAATATCTGCGACAATGCCATAAAGTACTCTCGTGATAACGTAAGGATTGGCATAACATGCAAGAAAGACACCGACGGCAATATCGTTATCAAGATCAGCGACAATGGCATAGGAATATCAAAGGCACACCAGCAGCATATCTTCGACAAGTTCTACCGGGTGCCCAATGGCAACCTGCACGATGTGAAGGGTTATGGACTCGGCCTTTACTATGTGGCTACGATGATGAGGCTGCATGGAGGCATCGTGGAGGTAGAAAGCGAACAGGGTAAAGGAACGACATTCACACTCTTATTCAGACAAACGACATGACGAAACAGTTTAAAATACTATTGGTGGAGGATGAGGCCACGCTTGCCATCATCATCCGTGACACACTCAACTCGCAGGGCTTTCAGGTAATTACTGCCGAGAATGGAGAGCGTGGGCTGCAACTGTTCTTCCATGAACGTCCCGACGTAGTCGTGGCTGACGTGATGATGCCCAATATGGACGGATTTGAGATGGTGAAAAGAATAAGAAACAAGGATGTCACAACTCCCATACTCTTCCTTACTGCCCTTTCAGAGACAGAGGATGTGGTGAGGGGATTTGAGGCAGGAGCCAACGACTATCTCCGCAAACCGTTTGGAATGCTCGAACTGATAGTGCGCATTAAGGCTCTCGTGGGGCGTGCTTTCGTTCCGCATGATATCCCGCATGATGATAGTCCTACTCAATATGTCATTGGCGATTACCAACTCGACACGATGAAGGAGCATTTAGTGTATGCCGCCGACAATGCCGACACCGAGATTATCCCCTTGTCTCATCGTGAGTCAGAGATTCTCCGTCTGCTTTGCAGCAGCAAGGGGGAGGTAGTTGATAATCGTGACATCCTGCTCGAACTGTGGGGCGATGACAGTTATTTCAACACCCGCAGTCTTCATGTCTTCATCACCAAACTGCGCCACAAACTCTCCCGCGACTCTCAAGTCAGAATCATCAACGTCAGGGGGATAGGTTATAAGTTGATATGAAAAACCGTTTGACTTACGGTTTTGTCTTTCGAATATATATATGTAGAAAGGTTAATTTATTGGAAAAACGGACAAAAATGCGCCAAAACATATTGGAAAAACGGACAAAATGATGTATCTTTGCATTGGAAAAACGGACAAAATATGATTAAGCGCAAGATAACCAATAGGTTACGTGATTTTTATCACAATACCAACAAGGCATTGCTTCTCACGGGAGCAAGACAGACGGGAAAGTCATTCTCCGCCCGCCATTTTGGCATGACATATTTCAAGCATTTCGTTGAGATAAACTTCATCGAAACACCTTCGGCACGAAACATCTTTGTCAATGCTGACAATGCCAAGGACATATTGGTCAGGTTGTCGGCATATACAACAGAGACTCTTGAAAAAGGCGAGACTTTGGTACTTCTTGACGAAATACAGGAATGTCCCGAGGCACTCACCGCCATGAAGTTTCTTGTGGAAGAAGGAAGCTACCGTTACATTATGAGCGGCTCGCTTTTGGGAGTGGAGATGAAAGACCTTCGGTCAGCACCGGTTGGATATATTGACATTTGGGAAATGTATCCCCTTGATCTTGAGGAATTCTTCGGGGCGGTGGGAGTGTCTGACACTGTAATGAATCACGTGAAAGAGGCATGGGATGAGATGGTGCCTGTGGATGAAGTCGTCCACAGTAAACTGATGTCAATTTTCAGACTCTATCTCATTGTAGGAGGTATGCCGGCTGCCGTGCAAAAATATCTTGAAACCAACAACCTGCAGTCTGTTATGGATGTGCAGAAATCCATCCTTAGGCTCTATCAGGTTGACATAGCCAAATATGACCCCAACAACAAGCTGTACATCCGTGAGATTTTCAACCTTATCCCACCCGAACTAAACGCCAAAAACAAGCGTTTCATACTTAAGAATCTCAATGAGAACATCAAGTTTTCACGTTATGAGAACAGTTTTATATGGCTGAAGGATGCGGGAGTTGCCTTGCCGACATTCTCGGTGGAAGCTCCAACGGCACCTCTTGCCTTGTCGCGACTGAGAAACCTGTTCAAACTGTTCCAGAACGACGTGGGACTGTTGGCGGCTACATACGCCGACGGCATACAATTGAGAATACTTGATGATGCCCCTGATATCAACTTTGGTGCCATCTACGAGAACCTTGTCGCACAGGAATTGCATTGCCATGGTTTCGACCTTTATTATTTTAATAGCAAGAGGCAGGGCGAAGTGGATTTCGTAGTAGAGAAATCTGGCTTTGCCTTGCTTATTGAGGTGAAATCGGGCAAGGCATACCAGCGTCACAATGCCTTGTCGAATATTATGGCTGACCAAACATACAATATACGCGAGGCATACGTCCTGTCGGGAGCTAATCTCAAGGTGGCAGGCAGGATAAAATATCTGCCGATTTATATGTTGATGTTTGTAGTAAAAGACGAGCCGACAGACATCTTCGTGAAGGTGGATTTGCCTGTCTTGTAGTGACTAAGAGAATTTTAGTCGGAAGAGGGTTGTGGCATTGCCGGATGTAATCAGTTCGATGCTGCCGCCACTCTGCTTCATTATCTGGCGGGAGATACTCAGACCGATGCCGCTGCCTGTGGGCTTGGTGGTGAAGAAGGGGACGAAGATTTGTTGTGCCTCTTCGGAGGGTATGGGCTTGCCGTTGTTGCTGATGTCGATACATACCGAATCGTCGGGGGCGGTATAGGCGGCAAGGGTGATAGATGTAGCTCCTGCTTCCACGGCATTCTTCAGTATGTTTGTCACGACATGTGCGATGAGGCTTTCGTCGGCGTATAGGAGAAGGTCGGGGAGAGAGAGGTCTTGGTGTATATCAGATGTTTTGGAATATTCCTTGCTTATCGCCACCATCCTTTCAAGGAATGGCTTGACGTAGAAGAGTTTGGGTTGTGGTTGTGGAATGAGAGTCATTCGGCGATAATTATCCACGAATGTAAGCAGTTGCTTGCCGGTGGAATTTATAACCGATAGACCTTCCTTTATCTCGCTATCGTCAGACTTGTGGCTTAGCGTTTCGCTGAGTGACGTTATCGGAGCCACATTATTCATTATCTCATGCGTAAGCACACGTATGAGTTTTGTCCATGATTCCATTTCGCGCGATGACAGTTCGTTGCGAATGTCGCTGAATGCTACTATTCTCACTTTCTTGTCATGAAGCATGGCGGTGGTCTCACGTTTGGAGAAATCCTCCGATGCAAGTTTCTCCGCAGCCTGACTCTCAAAAGTCAGCATTTCCACACCGAGCAGACGCAGTGCCGCCTCGTTATGCTGAAGCACACATCCGCGCTCGTCCACCACCATGATTCCTGTTGACACGGCATTGATAATCTGCTCGTAGTATCTTTCCCGCTCCATAAGGTC
>JALFIX010000112.1 GCA_022775105.1 Prevotella sp.
TTTCCAGTTCGAATACCTCGGAGCATTTTAAATTGACATTTTGACAATATGAACAAGGTGATGCTGATAGGATATGTGGGTAGTGAGCCTGAGGTGAAGTATGTGGATGCTGACACCCCCGTGGCTCGTGTCTCACTTGCTACATCCGAGAGGGGATACACGTTGCAGAATGGTACTCAGGTGCCGCAGCGTACCGATTGGCACACCGTCATATTATGGAGAAAACTGGCCAAAACCGTAGAGCAGTATGTCCATAAGGGCGACAGGCTCTACGTTGAGGGCAGACTTCGTTATTCCGCATATAACGACAAGGAGGGAGTAAGACGAACGACAACGGAAATATGGGCGGAAAATATGGAGATGTTGTCATCTAAAGAATAATATTTTGATACCGTTAGATTTATTCAGTTCATTTGACCAAGTGCAATTCTTGGTGCCTACAGCCGGGGCAATTGTCTCAGCTGTTCTTGCTGTGTTGTTACTTATTGTGTCGGGATTCGCATCCGGATCTGAGATTGCCATTTTTTCGCTCACTCCTAATGATGTGAGCGAATTAGAGGAAGGCAAGACCGACGCCGACCGCAAGGTGATTAGCCTCCGTGAGGATTCGGAGCGCACACTTGCCACTATCCTCATCACCAACAATCTGGTGAACGTTACCATCATCATGCTCTGCAACTACTTCTTTGCCCATGTCGTGGATTTCGGACGGGCTTATTGGTTGCAGTTTATATGTCTGACGGTATTGCTCACATTCCTTTTGCTTCTTTTCGGCGAGATTATGCCCAAGGTGTATTCCGCCCACAAGCCAGTGGATTTCTGCCGTAGGGTGGTGGGACCGCTTTATCTCTGTCGCAAGGTGTTCTATCCTTTTGCATCTATTCTTATCCGTTCAGGCATTTTGGCTGAGAAGGTTGTGCAGAGGGAGAGTCACATACTGAGTGTGGATGATTTGGAGCAGGCATTAGAACTTACAGACAAGGAAGAGATCAAGGAAGAAAAGAATATCCTTGAGAGCATCGTCCGCTTTGGCGACGAGACGGCCAAGGAGGTGATGACGAGCCGTCAGGATGTGACCGTACTTGATATGCATTCGCCATTTCCCGAAGTGCTCAAGTGCATTGTCGAAAACAACTATTCGCGTATTCCGGTTTATCAGGACAGCATCGACAATATCCGTGGTATCTTGTATATCAAGGACTTATTGCCCCATCTTGGCAAGCCCAACACGTTCCGCTGGCAGTCGCTCATACGTCCGCCTTACTTTGTTCCTGAAACAAAGAAGATTGACGACCTCTTGCGCGAGTTCCAGAACAACAAGGTGCATATAGCCATTGTTGTGGATGAGTTTGGAGGCACGAGCGGCATCGTCACTCTTGAGGACATCTTAGAGGAAATAGTTGGTGAGATCAACGACGAATATGACGAGGACGAAAAGAATTTCGTCCGACTCAACAGCAATACATATATCTTCGAGGGTAAGACGCTGCTCAGCGATTTCTATAAGACGCTGAACATCGACAGTGAAGTGTTTGAGGATATCGAGGGCGATGCCGACACTCTGGCGGGATTGTTGCTTGAGATAAAGGGTGAATTTCCCTCTGTCAATGAGAAGATTACCCATGCCAACATCACTTTCGAGGTGCTCGAGATGGACGAGCGCCGCATAATGAAGGTGAAAGTCGTCATTAATTGAAATCCCCATCATCTGCCATGTCACTGCCGTTCCATTTTTGATTATATATTTTACTATTTATCTGATTAGCAGTATAATATGTCACACATACACAATAACAATTCTCCCCAATGGGACGAAAAACTATTTCGCAGTAATTTCACGATGTGACAGAAGCAAATAGAAGCAATGACAACCAAAGCGTCGAGGAGATAGAGAATGAGTTTCTTACAGAAGAGGTTTTCGTCAAGTTGTTTGAACATATCGACAAATTGCCGCATCGTCAGCGTGAGATATTGAAATTGAATATGGAGGGCAAGAAAATGGCAGAGATAGCAGACATGCTGAATCTATCTTATGACACTGTAAAGACACATAAAAAACGAGCCATATTATCTTTGAGAAAATCGCTTGGTGGCAATAAGGCGATTTTGATTTACGTGCTTTTTGCTTGATTTTTCCCTTCTTTGTTGTCACCCATTTCCATTTTCATTCGTTTAAGTGATAAAATATACTAATAAAG
>JALFIX010000117.1 GCA_022775105.1 Prevotella sp.
AAGAATCGGGAATTCAGGACCATTAACCTGAATCAGGCAGTTGTCAATTCCCAAAGCATAAAGTGCTGCCATACCATGCTCGATGGTAGATACTCTGATATCTCCCTTGCCAAGAACTGTTCCGCGCTGAGTGTCAACGACATTTTCTGCTATGGCATCTATAATGGGCATACCGTCGATGTCGATGCGCTGGATTTTATATCCATGGTTTTCAGGTGCAGGATTGAATGTCACGGTCAGACTCAATCCTGTATGCAGGCCTTTTCCGCAGAGCGAGAAACTGCCCTTTAATGTGGTTTGTTTCATCATAATAGTCTTACTGTTTGTTGTTCTTAAGTTCTTCTATCTGTTTCTTCAGGTCATTTATTTCCTTGTACATGTCCGGCAGACGACGGAAAATGGCCTGAGACTTGAAATATGCCTTTGGCTCCATTGGAGGAGTGCCGATGAGTGTCTGGTCGCCCTTGATGTTGCCTGGAACGCCCGACTGTGCGCCAAGGAACACCTTGTCGCCGATGGTTATATGTCCTGCAAGGCCAACTTGACCGCCGAACATGCACCATGAGCCAATCTTTGTGCTTCCGGCAATGCCCACCTGCGCCGACATTACCGTGTTCTCACCGATTTCAACGTTGTGAGCCACCTGTATCAGGTTGTCCAGTTTGACTCCCTTGTGAATTGTGGTGCTACCCATGGTGGAACGGTCGATACAGGTGTTGGCTCCAATCTCCACGTCATCCTCGATGGTGACAATGCCTATCTGCGGGATTTTGTCGTACCCCTCGGCATTAGGGGCGAAACCAAAGCCGTCGGCACCGATGACGCTACCGGAATGGATGGTGACATTATTGCCAAGCCGACATCCCTGATAGATGGTCACATTCGGATAGATGATGCAGCCTTCACCCATAGTCACTCCGTCGCCGATGACAACATGGGGATGAATCTGACAGCCGTTTGAAATCTTTGCACCGTCGCCGATCACGGCGTATGCCCCAATATACACTTCCTCGCCGACAGTGGCACTGTCTGAGATGACCGCCGTCTTGTCGATGCCTTGCTTTTTGGGAAGGCTGGCGGCATAGAGTTGCAGCAGTTTTGCCACACACTCGTATGCGTTCTTGACGCGTATGAGGGTGGTGGTTACAGGTTTCTCTAACTCAACGTCTTCGTTGATGAGGACAATGCTTGACTGCGTGTCATAAATATAATGGAGATATTTGGGGTTGGAGAGAAAGGAGATGGCACCCTTCTTACCTTCCTCAATCTTGGCGAAGGTATTGACAGAAGCCAACTCGTTGCCCTCAATCTTGCCGCCTATAAACTCGGCTATTTGTTTTGCTGTAAATTCCATATTACTGTCAATGTCTTGATATTATTCTGCAAATATAAACAAAATATTTGGAATGACAAGACTAAATCTAAAAATATTGATATTTTTTTTCTCTAAACTAAGCGAATTTAGGAAATATTACATATTTTCTCTAATTCAGCTGCCATTTGCTCCTGCAATTCCTTGGCTTTCTGACCTGCCACCTCGGCATAGTCTTCACCGTCGCTGGCATAGATGATGCCGCGTGAGCTGTTGACAAGCAGACCACAATCCTTGGTCATGCCATAGCGGCAAACTTCCTCAAGACTGCCTCCCTGGGCGCCTACACCAGGTACGAGAAGGAAACTGTCGGGGGCTACCTTGCGGATGTCCTCGAACATCTTGCCTTGTGTGGCTCCAACGACGTACATCATGTTATCTTCGTTGCCCCACTGCTGGCTGGTGCGGATTACCTTTTCAAAGAGTCGCTCACCATCCGGGTCGGTGGTCAGCTGGAAGTCATGGCTGCCCTTGTTGCTGGTAAGGGCGAGAAGGATTACCCACTTGCCCTCATAGCCAAGGAACGGGGTGACACTGTCCTCGCCCATATATGGGGCTACGGTGAGGGCGTCAACGTCATATTCCTCGAAGAAGGTGCGTGCATACATCTTTGAAGTGTTGCCTATGTCGCCGCGCTTGGCGTCAGCAATGACGAAGTGGTTGGGATAATACTTGTTGAGATAGTTGACTGTCTTCTCGAAGGCAATCATACCCTTTACTCCGAATGCCTCATAAAAAGCCAAGTTGGGCTTGTATGCCACGCAGTATTTGGCAGTTGCATCTATGATGTTCTTGTTGAACGTGAAAATTGCATCATTATCATTGAGAAGATGCTGCGGCACCTTCTTGAGGTCTGTGTCAAGACCCACGCAGAGAAAAGACTTCTTGGTCTTTATCTGCTCAATAAGTTCTTGTCTGTTCATAATATATGAGACCCAATAATTTTTTTTATTTCAATATTTTAATTTTTAAATTCTTCACAGCTCCGCTTCCTTCATTCTCTCGGCGTTCTCAGCTACGGTTAGTGCATCGATCATGTCCTGGATATTTCCGGCGAGGAATCCCGAGAGGTCGTGGGTGGTGTAGCCGATGCGATGGTCGGTGACACGTCCCTGGGGGAAGTTATAGGTGCGAATCTTGGCACTTCGGTCACCCGTTGACACAAGAGTCTTGCGTCGGCTTGCGATGTCATCGATATACTTCTGATGCTCGCGGTCGTAGATGAATGTACGTAGTCGGGAAAGCGCACGCTCCTTGTTCTTGGGCTGGTCGCGAGTCTCGGTACATTCAATCAGAATCTCCTCAACCTCTCCTGTATTAGGATTTTTCCACGGATAGCGAAGGCGAACTCCTGATTCAACCTTGTTCACGTTCTGACCTCCGGCACCTGAGGAGCGGAATGTGTCCCACTTGATGTCGCCTTCGTTGATGTTCACCTCAAACTTGTCGGCCTCAGGCAGTACGGCTACAGTAGCTGCACTGGTGTGCATTCTGCCCTGTGTCTCGGTGGCTGGCACGCGCTGCACGCGGTGTACTCCTGACTCGTATTTGAGGATTCCATATACACCATCACCGCTGACGGCAAAGTCAATCTCCTTGTATCCTCCTACTGCGCCTTCGCTGACACTTGTCACCGAGACGTTCCATCCTTTGGAGTCGCAGTATTTCTTGTACATGGCGAAAAGGTCGCCGGCAAAGAGGGCTGCCTCGTCGCCTCCTGCTCCTGCACGTATCTCCATTTGCACGTTCTTGCCGTCCTCAGGGTCTTTGGGTACGAGTGCAATCTTTATTTCCTCTTCAATCTTCGGTTGCAGTGACTCGTTCTCGGCCAGTTCCTCACGCGCCATTTCCTTCATCTCAGGGTCGCTCTCGTTGGCAAGGATGTCCTTGGCTTCCATAATGGAGTTGAGGCAGGAGATGTATCTCTTGCGGGCATCCATAATGTCGCTCAGATCCTTGTACTCGCGGGTGAGTTTGACAAAGCGTTCCTGGTCGGCTATCACCGAGGGGTCGGTAATCAGGGTGGAAACCTCCTCAAACCGGCTTACGAGACCGTCGAGCTTCTGTAATATGCTGTTGTTCTCAATCATCTGGGTTCAACGAACTTTAATTCTTTAATTTTTTTAATTCTTTAATTACTACGATGTCAATCGTAGTCAAACGTTCCGTATTCCGACTTAATGGTAAGGCTCTTTCGGCCTTCCTCGATACGTCCGATTATCTGTGCGTCGATATTGAATGAGCGTGAGATGTCGATAACCTTCTGTGCGTTTTCGGGAGAGAGATAGATTTCCATACGGTGTCCCATGTTGAACACCTTGTACATCTCCTTCCAATCAGTGCCGCTTTCGTCGTGGATTGCGCGGAAGAGTGGGGGGATGGGGAACATGTTGTCCTTGATCACGCGGCAGTTGTCGCCTACGAAATGCAGCACCTTGGTCTGTGCGCCTCCCGTGCAGTGAACCATACCGTGGATGTCGGCACGCATCTCGTCAAGCATCTTCTTGATGACGGGAGCATAGGTGCGGGTGGGGGAGAGGACAAGCTGTCCGGCATTTACGGGAGCACCTTCTACCTCCTGGTCGAGACGGTAGGAACCGCTATATACCAGTTCGTCGGGAACAGCATGGTCGTAGGTCTCGGGATATTTCTCGGCAAGATATTTGGAGAACACGTCATGACGGGCTGAGGTGAGACCGTTGCTGCCCATGCCGCCGTTGTATCTTGTCTCGTATGTTGCCTGTCCGCAAGAGGATAGACCAACAATGACATCTCCGGGGCGAATGTTGGCATTGTCGATGACATCACTGCGCTTCATGCGGCAGGTGACGGTGGAGTCAACGATGATAGTCCTTACAAGGTCGCCCACGTCGGCTGTCTCGCCACCAGTGGCATAGATGCCAATACCCATGTCTCGCATCTGCTGCAGCAGTTCGTCGGTACCGTTGATGATGGCGGAGATAACCTCTCCCGGGACGAGCATCTTGTTGCGCCCAATAGTACTTGACACAAGGATATTGTCAACGGCACCCACACAAAGCAGGTCGTCGGTATTCATGATGAGTGCGTCCTGTGCTATTCCCTTCCACACGCTGAGGTCGCCTGTTTCCTTCCAGTAGGCATAAGCCAAAGAAGACTTTGTTCCAGCTCCGTCGGCGTGCATGATGTTGCAATATTCCGGGTCTCCCCCTAAAATGTCAGGTATAATCTTGCAGAAAGCCTGCGGGAATATTCCCTTGTCGATGTTTTTGATGGCATTGTGGACGTCTTCCTTGGCGGCACTGACTCCACGCATCATATAACGGTTTGAATTCATATTGTTTCTTGTATCATTTGGTTATTTGTTGTTCCAGAATTCCCAGCTTGCAAAAGCCTGAAGCAAAAGCATCTCCAGTCCGTTGCAAATATTTGCCCCCTGTGCCTTTCCTTTTTTGAGGAATAGGGTCTCGTCGGGATTGTAAATAAGGTCGTAGAGCAGGTTGTGACTGTCCATTGCCTCGTATGGCAGCAGCGGACACTCGTCCACGTGGGGATACATACCGCATGGTGTGCAGTTGACGATGACATTGTATTCCTTGACTATGTCGGGAGTGATGTCGGCATACTGTATGGTTCCGGGACGCTCGTAGCGGCTTACGAAAATGGTTTCCAGTCCGAGGCTTTTCAGACTGAAGTCGATAGCCTTCGACGCACCGCCTGTGCCCAGTATGAGAGCTTTCTTATGATAGCGTTCCAATTGCGGGTGAATGCTCTGTGTGAAACCGATGACATCTGAGTTATATCCTTTGAGGATGGTTTCGTTGCCCTTGTGCTCAATCTTGATGACGTTGACAGCACCAATAGCCCTTGCCTCGGGACTGATATTGTCAAGATAGGAGATGACCTTCTCCTTGTAGGGGATAGTCACGTTAAGTCCCCGCAGCTCGGGATTGGAATCGACAATCTCAAGCAGCGCATCAATGCTGGCAATCTCGTAGTTCTCATACACGGCATCCATATTCTCGTCCTCAAACTTCTGGTTAAAATAGCTTTTCGAGAAAGAATGACCAAGCGGATAGCCTATCAAACCGTATTTTTCCATATCCAATAATATTATATATATAATAATGTGTAAACTACTTGGTAGCAACGTACAGTGTGCATATGCCGAAGGTAAACCGGCGGAATGTGGCATTGGAGAAGCCTGCCCTCGACAAAATCTCCATCATCCGCTCTCCTTGGGGAAATGCCTCAATAGTGGCTGTGAGATAGCCGTAGGCATTAGTGTCCTTGGAAATCATCCTGCCAACTAAAGGCAGCACCGTATGCGAATATATTCCGAACAGTTGCTTCATGGGGAAATGCACTGGTTCCGTCAACTCCACGATGCAGAGGTGTCCGCCAGGCTTTAGCACGCGGCACATCTCGCTTAGACCTTTGTCGAGGTCGGGGAAGTTGCGTATGCCGAAGGCTGCCGTGACAGCGTCAAAGGTGTTGTCGGTAAAAGACAGATGCATACAGTCCTCCTTGGTGAAGGAAATGACATTTTCAAGGTTGAGTTCCTTGACTTTGCGTTTGCCCACTTCCATCATACCCTCAGAGATGTCGCAACCGACAAGACTGTCAGGGCGCAACATCTTGGCGGCAAGGATGGCGAAGTCGCCAGTGCCTGTGGCAACGTCGAGCACCTTGCGCGGGCCGTATGGGGCAATAGCTTTTATGGCCTTGCGTCTCCATCCCTTGTCGATGTTCCATGACAACTGATGGTTAAGGCGGTCATAGGTGGGAGCGATGCTGTCGAACATCCTTTCCACCTGCTCAGCCTTGTCGCCACTGTTGTCGTATGGCTTGATTTTTTCCTGTTCGTACATAATATTGCGTGCAAAATTACAATAAATTTTTCTAATATACGAATAATCTTAGAGAAAATTTACAATAATCCCTTTGTACTTGGCAATTCGTAGTGGTAAATGTCCCTTTTTACCGCCATTTTCAGGCTTCGTGCGAGTGCTTTGAATATGCCTTCAATCTTATGGTGCTCATTGTCGCCCTCAGCCTTGACGTTCAAATTCATTCGGGCGGCATCGCTCAGGCTCTTGAAGAAATGCAGGAACATCTCGGTAGGCATCTCGCCTATTTTCTCTCTCTTGAACTCTGCATCCCACACAAGCCACGGACGGCCTCCGAAGTCGAGTGCCACCTGACAGAGACAGTCATCCATAGGAAGGGAGTAGCCGTATCTCTCGATGCCTCGCTTGTCGCCAAGAGCTTTCAAAAGACATTCGCCGATGGCGAGAGCGGTGTCCTCGATGGTGTGGTGCTCGTCAACGTGAAGATCCCCCTTGGTATGCACTGTCAAGTCCATCATTCCGTGCTTGCCAATCTGTTCGAGCATGTGGTCGAAGAAGCCAAGTCCGGTCTCGATGTCGCACTTGCCTGTGCCGTCGAGATTGATTTTCACATGGATATCGGTTTCCTTGGTTGTCCTGCTCACTTCGGCGGTGCGCTCTCCGGCAAAGAGGATTTCGGCAATCTTGTCCCATGTCATGCCGTCGCGCCCTAATATGAGCGACTTGCATCCGATGTTTTCGGCAAACTGTCGGTCGGTGTCGCGGTCGCCTATGACGTAACTTCCCGCAATGTCATATTCCGGGTCGTTCATGTATTTCTCCACAAGTCCCGTGTTTGGCTTTCTTGTCGGAGCATTGTCCTCGGGGAAATGTCTGTCAACGAGAATCTCATCGAAGGTAATTCCCTCGCCTTCAAGAGTCTGCAGGATAAAGTTGTGTACAGGCCAGAATGTCTCTTCGGGGAAGGATTCGGTGCCGAGTCCGTCCTGGTTGGACACCATGACAAATTCAAAGTCTAACTTTGAACGTATGAAACTGAGGTTGCGGAAAACCCCTTTTGTAAACTTGAGCTTCTCGAATGAGTCAATCTGCTCGTCTGCCGGCTCCTCGATGAGAGTGCCGTCGCGGTCAATAAATAATATCTTTTTCATTTGATTCGGATTTTTCGTTTGATGCTGATGCTTCATTGGATTCGTATGTTACACGGAAGACATGTAGTATGGACAGACGGATATATCCTTCAACCACGCCTGCAATGAACATCACGGTTGCGGTCATGGGGATGGAATATGAAGGCATGCCCAGGGGGTCGTCAAAGAGGATGCCCATGTTTGCCTGCACATTGGCAAGGCAAAGGATGTTGGCAGGCAGGAGAATGATACAGGATAAGAGTCCTGCCACGATAAACGTGATGAGGCTCACCACAAACCACTTGCCCCAGTGCTTCAGTCCCAACTTGTAGGAATGCCACACGTTGTGCCAGTATTTCCTTTCGGGATTGTAGAGATAGCTGAACAGGCTTTGCAGCAGAGGCAGTGCAAGCAGCAGCCCGATGCCCAATGTCACAATGGTCAGGGGCAGTGCGATGAGCAATGTGGCAAGGAAAGCCTTAAGCGTGCGCCAAACATTGGTGTCAAGTCCCCGGGCATACAAGACGATTTCAGAAATGCCTCCGACTATCACCGCAAGCAGTGTGACGACAAAGATGGCCATATAATCAGAAATGACCATCGACAATGAATGTGGATTTACGAGTACACTGAGGTTGAGCCTTGGATAATAGATGACCATAATAGTCACCAAGGCACTAAAACACACACCGTAAAATAGAGCGGCAATCCACGAACGTCTGAAGATGCCGCGGAAATCCGACATGTAAAGATGATAGCCCGTACGTATGCAAGAACGGCTACTTCTGCTCTTTAAAAGAGCCTCAGAATTGCTTTTTTCCATTGTTTAATCCTTAATTATTTCTAACAACGTGCAAAGATAAGAATTTTTTTTGTAACTTTGCATCATTATTTACACAAATTATGAAAATATTGAAGTGGGGCTTCATCGGATGCGGTGAAGTGACAGAGAAAAAAAGCGGTCCGGCCTTTAGTGAAGTGACTGGATCAAGTGTCGAGGCAGTGATGAGCCGAAGCGAGCAGAAAGCACGTAGTTATGCAGAAAGACATGGCATAAAGAAGTGGTACACTGATGCGCAGGAACTCATTGACGACCCCGACGTGAATGCTATTTATATAGCTACTCCGCCATCGAGCCATGCCACATTTGCCATTATGGCAATGAAGGCGGGCAAGCCTGTGTATGTTGAGAAACCATTGGCGGCATCGTATGAGGATTGTGCCAGGATCAACCGTGTCAGTGAGCAGACGCACGTTCCGTGTTTTGTGGCTTACTATCGTAGGTATCTTCCCTATTTTCAAAAAGTGAAGAGTATAATCCGTGGTGGCGATATAGGAGATATAGTGTCTGTGCAGATTAGGTTTGCCGTGCCTCCGAGAGACCTTGACTACACCCATCCCGAAAAACTTCCGTGGCGTTTGCAGCCGGATATTGCCGGCGGGGGATATTTCTATGACCTCGCCCCACATCAGTTAGACCTTTTGCAAGATATCTTCGGAGTGATAATCGAGGCTTCGGGTATATGTTCCAACAGGGCAAAACTTTATGAAGTAGAGGATTCTGTAAGCGCTTGTTTCAGATTCGAGAACGGATTGCCTGGAAGTGGCTCCTGGTGTTTCGTTGCTTACGAGAGTGCCAAGGAGGACCGTATCGAAGTTGTTGGAACTATGGGACAACTAAGTTTTTCGGTGTTTAACTATGACCCTATCACTTTAACCACGTCAGAGGGCACACAGTCAATAGTTGTGCCTAATCCTCCTTATGTACAATATCCGCTTATTAAAAGTGTGATCGAACATATCCAGGGACTTGGGGTTTGTACTTGCACAAGTATATCCGCCACACCGGTCAACTGGGCGATGGACCAGATTTTGGGGAAATTCTGAAAAATGAAGAGTGAAGAATGAAGAATGAAGAGTGAAGAATGGATAGAGTGTTGATTATTATTTTAATGATGCTGACTGTCGTTGTCTGCCGTGCGGAAGACGGCGGTTCAGGGACTGCTGACTCTATCCCTCATCTCAATGTCAATCTTAATAATCCCAAGTTGGGGGTAGTGAAGAAGACCGTCAGGGGATTCAGTGCCATTGATACCAACTATGTGGAGCCGCAGCACTACAATTGGGCGTTGATGGTGCAGAATACATATAACTATGATGTCTATCGTCTTGCCAGCGTTTATGGTCAGGAGATAATTCTCTCGCCTGACGTGATGTTCCGTATCGGTCCGTTTTTTGGTTGGAGATGGATTTTTCTTGGCACTACGGTGGAGCTTAAAAACATCGGCGTTAAGAACAATTCTTTGAAAAAGGAGTTTACGCTCAGTCTGTATAGTGCGCAGATAGGTGTTGACTTGTATTATCGCCGGACTGGCAATGACTATAAAATCAGAAAGGCAAACTTTGGTGATGACAAGACCAACCGTATGTTGCGTGATGTTCCTTTCGACGGTCTCAATGTGGGCATCACCGGACTTAATGTCTATTACATTTTCAACCACAACCGGTTCTCTCATCCGGCAGCATTTGCGCAAAGCACATGCCAGAAAATCAGTTGCGGCTCATGGATGGCAGGTTTGGGATATACACATCATAATTTGGAACTCGACCATCAGAAATTGAAGAATGTCGTAGAAACCAGCACCAACCACGAAGTGGAGATTGACTCTTCGCTGATGTTCAACAGTTTGAAATACAATGATTTTAATCTCTCTGTCGGATATGGGTACAACTGGGTATTTGCCAAGAATTGGCTACTCGGAGCAAGTTTTTCGATGGCTTTGGCATATAAATGGTCGAGTGGTGACACCAATCATCCTGCTGACGATTTCTCTTTTAAGAATATCAATTTGGATGGAGTGGGGAGAATCGGCATAGTGTGGAACAACACAAAGTGGTATTATGGTTCGAACGTGATAATACATAGTTACAACTATCGCAAGTCGCGTTTTTCTGCCAACAATGTCTTCGGCAGTCTTAATATATACTGTGGATTCAATTTCGGAATAAAAAAAACTTATAGAAAGAAGAGATGAGACTTATTGTAATTATAATGGCAATTCTTTTGTCTGCATCGCATCCGGTTTTTGCCCGCCATGGATATGCCGCTATCGACAGCCTCAATGTAGTGGGATGGCTTGCCGAGGCAAGGCTTTTGTCTCCATCAACATGCTATCCGGTGTTTTTTGCCAAGAAGTTTCTTGGTGTGCCTTACGTGGCGCACACGTTGGAGGTGAACGATGAAGAGCAACTTGTCATCAACACGCGCCAGCTTGACTGCACCACGCTTGTGGAGAATGTTGTTGCCCTAACACTATGTATGCGTAATGGCAAATACAGTTTTCAGGATTATCTTCACTATATATATATAATAAGGTATAGGAATGGCTGCAACCAGGGTTATACCTCACGCCTTCACTATTTCACGGAGTGGATAGATGACAATAGCGAAAAGGGGATTGTGTCAGAACGACAGACTCCCAATCCGCCTTTTTCTGCCGTTCAGACGGTTAGGCTGGGGTATATGAGCGCTCATCCTGACAAGTACAAGGCACTACGATTGCATCCCGATTATATAAAGGGTATAAGAGAAGTGGAACGTCAATACAGTGGCAAAAAATACAGGTATGTTCCCAAATCCTCGGTAAGAAAAGGAACAGCATTGCGCAAGGCAGTGAAGAATGGCGACATTATTGCCATCACGTGCAATAAGAAAGGACTGGACATTGCTCATCTTGGTATTGCCGTGTGGAAAAAGGATGGACTTCATCTGCTCAATGCCTCGCAGATTCACAAGAAGGTTGTGCTCGAGCCTATGCTCCTTGGTGAATATCTTTATAAGCACCCTTCACATACAGGAATAAGAATTGTAGAAATATTATAATAAATTAAACAACAGAATTATGGAATTACCCGATTTTATGAGTTATGCCAACAAGTTCTCACCTTCCGATTTCTTCGACAAGGTGGCCCGAATAGCCAAGCGGGCTGGCGCAAAATTGGTGTATGCAGCGTTGATTTTATACTATACGCTGCAGAGTGACAAGGTTTCCACTACAGATAAGGCTTTGATAGTGGGAGCGTTGGGATATATGATAAGTCCGATTGACGCGGTGCCCGACGCTATTCCGATTATCGGATTGACAGATGACCTCGCCGTACTTGTCTTTGTGCTTAAGAAGGTGTGGGGCAATGTGGAAGAGGAAATCAAGGACAAGGCCCGCCAACGTCTCTCCAAGTGGTTTGACGAAGACGAGATAAAGGAAATTGATGACTTGAAGTTCTAAGTCAACTTTCGGAAGTGGGGGAGTTTTAGGAGTTAACTCCCCCCAAAATAGAGATTAGAATGGCATTGGTTCATTCATGGGAGAGTAGTTGCCTGAATCATTGGGATTGAAAGGCATCTGGTCGCCCATTGGAGGCATACTGTCTCCTCCGTTGAGTTTTGAGCCGATAATCTCACCTCCCATGGGAGCACCGCTTGAATTGCGGATGCTTGAGTCTTCGGGATTCTCGAATCGGGTGAATTCTCCACGGAAATGCAGCAGCACGTCGCCCGTGGCTCCCTTACGGTGTTTGGCGATGATAATCTGTGCCATTCCATGCAAGTCCCTGCCGTTTTCATCCTGATAGATATGGTAATACTCCGGACGATGCACGAAGAGCACCATATCGGCATCCTGTTCGATGGCTCCCGATTCACGCAGGTCGCTCAGCTGTGGGCGTTTGCCTTCAAGTCCTTCGCGAGATTCCACTCCACGGTTCAGCTGGCTAAGTGCGAGGATGGGAATATCGAGCTCTTTGGCAATCTGTTTCAGAGAACGTGAGATAGTCGAAACCTCTTCCTGTCGGCTGCTGAATCTCATGCCGTTGGCGTTCATCAGCTGAAGATAGTCAATCATGATGATCTTTACACCATGGTCGCGCACAAGTCGGCGTGCCTTTGTGCGAAGTTCAAATACGGAAAGACCTGGAGTGTCATCCACATATAGTGGTGCGCCGATAAGGTTATTAAGTCTTTTGTCAAGGCGTTCCCATTCATCAGGTTTAAGCTGGCCGTTGAGAATCTTGCTTCCTTGGATTTCGCAGCAGTTGGAAATTAGACGGTTGACAAGCTGCACGTTGCTCATCTCAAGTGAGAAGAACGCCATTGGTACCTTGTAGTCGGCAGCGATGTTCTTTGCCATCGACAGGGCGAAGGATGTCTTACCCATCGCAGGACGTCCGGCTATGATGACTAAGTCGCTCGCCTGCCATCCGCTGGTGATGTTGTCGAGTTTGTAGTATCCTGTGGGCACGCCGGTCAGACCGTCCTTGTTGGCTGCCGCTTTTTGGATTACTTCCACGGCATTTGATATGACAGGGTCAATCTGGGTGTAGTCTTTCTTCATATTGCGGCGTGAGAGCTCGAAGAGTGAGCCTTCCGCCTCTTGCATCAGGTCATCGATGTCCATCGAGCCGTCGAATGCCTTTGTCTCGATATTGCTTGCGAACGAAATGAGTTGTCGTGCGAGAAACTTGTGAGCAATGATTCGGGCATGGTATTCGATGTTGGCAGACGATGCGACCTTGTTTGACAGGTCAGCAAGATAGATAGCTCCGCCAACCTTGTCAAGATTGCCTTGACGCTCAAGTTCGTCAGTCACGGTCAGAACGTCAACGGGTTTTTCCGCTAAACTTAGGTCACGTATAGCGGAATAGATGTCCTGGTTGCGTTTCTCGTAGAAACTCTCCGGCGAGAGAATCTCACACACCACGGCGTAAGCGTCGCGGTCGTTCATAAGTGCTCCCAGCACAGCCCTTTCAACATCGAGTGCCTGTGGCTGCAGATGGGCGTAAGTATTGTTTTCAATGTTTTTTTTTGCCATATTTTTCTAATTTGCTTGCAAAAGTACAAAAAATCTCTTTAATTCTTTCATATTTCAGAAGTTTTAATTACTTTTGCAGTAAAAAAAAGAACAACTATGATAAATTTTCCTATTGCAAAAATAAATTTAGGACTGAATGTCGTTAGCAAGCGTGACGACGGCTACCATAATTTGGAGACCGTTTTCTATCCTGTGCCCATCAAGGATGCTCTTGAGGTTTATCCGATGAATGACGCTTTTCCATCAGATGTAAGGTGTGACCTTAAAGTGACTAATGTCAATATTGAAGGGGATGAGCAGCGAAATCTCGTGGTCAGGGCATATAACCTGCTTGCTGCCGACTATTGTCTTCCGCGTGTGCATACCCATCTTTATAAAAACATACCGACACAGGCTGGAATGGGAGGCGGTTCGAGTGACTGCGCCTATATGATCAGACTTTTGAACGAACAGTTTTCGTTGGGTATGTCAGATGAAAAGATGATGGAATATGCGGCAAGGCTCGGAGCCGACTGTGCCTTTTTCATAAGAAGTTGTCCTGCCTATGCGGAAGGCATTGGAGAGAAGCTTACCCCGATTGACTTGAATCTGGGGGATTATAAGATGTTGGTGGTAAAGCCGGACATACCTGTTTCAACCAAGGAGGCTTTCTCGCTGATAACCCCTAAGAAACCTGTGAAGAATTGTCTGGATGTCGTGCGTCAGCCAATTGAGACTTGGAAGGAAGAACTGGTAAATGACTTTGAATACAGTGTATTCGCCATTCATCCCGAGATAGGGCAATTAAAACAGCGCATGTATGACCATGGTGCCGTGTATGCTTCGATGAGCGGCAGCGGCAGTAGTGTGTTTGGACTCTTTCGTGGTATGCCTGACGAAGAGTCATTCGTGAGTGGTATGGATAAACTCACTGTTTTTACGGTCGATATGTCTGATATTTGACAGCATTTTCCATGTTAGCCGTGGGATATACACTATTAGTCCCAGCAAGCTGCGTCTGCGCATACGTTGTGGCATGGCAGTGAATAGAGATAATACAGTCATTGCAAACAACCCCCACCATTTGCAAGCCCATATCGGAGTCATAACAGTCGTTATTGATGCAAATACTAATAAGCCCAATAGCAACATGGACCTTGGGACAAGTGTCTGTTGGATGGTCTTGTCGATGTAGTTCACATTGCATTGAATTATTGCCTTCGGTATGTCGCCAATCAGGCTGATAAGACTTTGTATCTGTGCGGACATCCACCTTTGTCTCTGTTTTTGAAAGTTGGTCTCACTGCTGACTTTTTCGTCGAGAACGTGGATGTCTTCTACATATTTTATGAATATCTTTTCGCTGAGGAGCATTTTTTCAAGTTCCCTGTCTTCACCTGCTGTAGATAGACAATTTACATGTGATTTGAACCAATGGTAACTGAAGCACATTCCAGAACCGATAAGTGCCGATGACAGTCCTATGTTATTATGTCCCTTGCGGAAAATAGAGTTGTTTATTTCCTCACTAATGCCGTCAAGTGCAGCGATATTGTTTTCACAGTTCTTGGCACACCGATGGCATTGTATTGCATCATATCCCATATTGCAAACGCTGTTGAGCTTATCAAGAAAATCAACTCCGACGATGTTGTCGGCATCCAGGATAATAACATAGTCGTAATCACATTCATTGTGCTGAATAGCATATTGCATAGCCTTAGCCTTCGAGCTTTTCTCAAATGTTGGCAGCAGAAGGTTTATTGGAAGTCTTGCAAGTGTTTGGTTTGTTTCCGGTAGCATGTGGTCTGACACAACTGTCACCCTGTAAAGGTTGTCGGGATATTGCTGCCCAAGGAATTCCGTAGTCGATTTTATTATTACTTTGTCTTCGCCGTAGGCTGGGAAAATTATGAGGAAACGATTTTTTCTGTTGTATGAGCTTTGTGCCGTCTTCCTGCCTTTGCCACCAAAAACGGAAACAACAGCGAAGAAGGCGATATATCCGACAGATAATGCCAACAGGCACCATGTGGCGATGTCAACGGTGTGAACGATGTCCCAGAACATTGATGTGAAGTAATGAAGTTATTATTACGAATGGAATTTTCATGAAAGCCCTGTCCCATTGCTTGTCAACAAGATAGTTAGGGGTGGCAATGGCAAATACCAATAGAATCAGTGATGCGATAATCCACCACTTTATTGCAAGCGACATATAAATGAAAGGCAGCGTGACACTCATGATTAATATAATTCCCATCATCAGTGTGCGTGGTATTAGCATCCATTGCAGAATCTTGTCAATCAGGTCATATTGTTTGTTGTATATTGCGCCTGGCAAGTATCTGATGTTTTTGGCTAAGGAGCGTAGTTGGTCAGTTAGCCATTGCCCGTGCTTGCGCTTGAATGCGCTTGATGCCCTGTTCTTTTCGTCGAAGATATAGATGTCATCAAAATAATCCACGAAAATGTGTTGACGCATTAGGAGAGCCTCGAGTTCCTTTTCCTCAAATTCCGCCTTGGTCTTTATGATGTTTTCCTTGAACCAGTTGTAGTTGAAGGCCATACCCGATCCGCATATTGCGGCAGGCAATCCCATGGAGATATGTCCCTGTCGGAATATGGTGTTGTTGATTTCCTCAAAAGTGGCTTCGAGGATGGCGGTTGCAGTGTCGCGGTTTTTGGACACGCGGTGAGCCTGGATGGCCTTTGTTCCTGCTGATTCATACGCATTGTTTATTTCATCCAAGAATTCAGGTAGCACCAAGTTGTCTGCATCGAGAACCATGGCAATATCGTATATCTTAAACTGCGGAAGGTTGTTAATCGCGTATTGCAGTGCTTTGCCTTTGGTGCTTCTCCTGAAGTTTGGGGTGAGCAGGGTGATAGGATATTGGGCGAGTTTGAAATTGGTCATCTCTTGCAGGTGGTCAGAGATGACAACTATGTCAAACAGACGTTGGGGATATATTTGTCCCAATACGGAATTTACCGTGCGTTCAATAACGTTGTCGCATTTGTATGCTGGTATCAGGATGATAAAACGGTTCTGTCTTTTTGATTTTGTTACTTTTGTTCCCCGTTTGAATTGGGCTGCAATAGTGAATACGGTGAAATAAGCTACCGTCAAAAGTACGGCAGCAAACAATAGACCGTCAAAAATGAATAATATCCACCAAAAATCAAAATCCATATATCTATAGTTTTATAAAGTCAACAATTCCTTTTAATGTAGCTTTCGCCATTTTTGTTCTTCCTTTAAGGGAGAACTTGAGAATATCCCTTGTGCCAACTATGAAAATCATGTACATATATGACAACAAACGGTATTCTGTGGCGTTCCTCTTGACAAAGAGAAGGCGATTTCTTGTTATATAATATGTTTTCAACGGGCTTTCCGCTCCTGTGGTCTGGCTCTCTTTGTGGAGTACCGTGGCGGACGGCTCATACCATATTTCATATTCACCACGCCTCATCATCATCGACCAGTCGAGTTCCTCATAATAAAGGAAATAACACTCGGGCATCATTCCAACCTTGTCAATGGCTTCTTTTTTCACCATCATTGCTGCGCCGTGCGCATACGGTGTTTTACACGGTTTGTCATATTGCCCATGGTCAGTTTCGCCATATCCAATGCCCTTGTTCCTGAATGTTACATGAGAGAGTGGGGTGAACCCTGCAAATTGGATCTTATGGTTGTCAAAGAAGAATTTTATCTTGGGGCATACCATTCCGGTTTTCTCCGATGATTCCAGCTTGTCAGCCAGTTTGTATATGTCAGCCACATTGATTTCAGTGTCATTATTCACAAGGTAGAGCAATCTGCCGTGGGCATTCCTGATGCCAAGGTTGTTTCCGCCGGCGAACCCCAGGTTTTCCCCTGCCTCTATGACTTTCGCCTTAGGATATTTCCTGGCGATAACGGCTGCCTCACCGTTTTTCGAGCCATTATCCACCACAATCACCTCCATGTCCTCTTCGGTGAAGGTGAAACAGTCAAGCAATGCACATGTGTCATTCATGCCATTATAATTGACCGTTATGACGGATATTCTATACTCTTGAGGCACGTTTCTTTTCCAGTTTTAACCGTTTACGTTCTGCTTGCTTTTCAAGTTCCTTTTGCTCCCATTCCGTGTATTCATTGTCGATGTATGGCATGATGTAAACCAAAGCCAAACCTCCATAAAAAATAATCACATTAGGGAATTGCATAAGTATCTGGTTTGCATATCCTCCCAAATGCAGGGAGACGAATGCACACGTGAATCCTGCGCCTAACCCTCGAAGCGACTTGTTGTTGATGCGGAACAACACGTTCCAGCAAGCCCCGAGAAACATCATCAGAGTAGTTATAACAAATACAGTGATACCCACTTTTCCGGTTCTCACCCAAATATACACATACTCCGAGTCAGGCGGAATCTGCGACACTATTCTCAGTGTGCAGTATGACGGGATGTCCTGTGCCTCCAAACCTATACCTATTCCCCATGGTGCGTCCACCATGTATTTCTTGAGTGTGGCCTTGTTGTATTCACGTACACCGAGCGAGGCATCATCCTTGTTGAATGCCGAGCGCATTCTTCTGATTGTAGGATTGCCGTTGCCAATCTTTGTGAACGCCATAAAAACGAAAAATAGCACGAACACTATAGTGAAAGGTACAGCAATCTTTACTGACTTTGACAGGAAAATATAAACTCCCAATCCTGCCAAAAGACAGAAAATTGCGGTTCGTGTTCCCGAGAGGAACATTCCCCACACGCACAGTATGCCTACAATGCCGTAAAGGATTCTCTTTCTTCGCAATGGGCTGGTGATGGCAGCCAAAATGAATACAATCGCTATTGATGCCATATGGATGCCGTAGTTTGCCGCATCGCTGAAGATGGAGAAGTATCTGATTACACCATTCACAAAGTGTGTTCTCGCCGCGCGTATCAGGAAGACCTTCTCTGCGTCGTTAAACCCCAATTCCTTCTGTTTTACAGCCCATAATGCCCCGTATATAGAGAGTAACGCAAGCACAAGCATGAATTTCTCTAAGCGTTTTGGCGTGTTAATATAGATGGTCATCACAATACAAGGATACACCAGTTGGAATGCCATCAGTCTAATGCCGGTAAACCAACTTCCAACGTTAATACCTATACCGAACTGGTCGTTGAATATTTCCAACGTACAGAAGGCGCACCATATTCCCAATGCGAGAGACATAACATTGAACATATACTGCGACTTGATTTCCTTGAACGTCACCAGTGCCGTGAATATCAGCATAAGTTGCAGCATCTCATTTGGTAGCGACATTGGGATAGGCAAATAATTGCATCTTGCCAGATAGTGCAGGAAATAATTCATGACCATCAGGACATAGAATAGTAGCATCTCATGCTTAAACACGAGATAGCATCCTAATATCATTACTGGCAGCATGGCTACGACAGCCAGTCCTGCGATGCCCGAAGAATACAAACTGTATATACCAATCAAGAAGAGGAGAAAGAGTACTGCCGCTCTTCCTCCACTTACTTGACTGAATGGTTTGTATGATCTGTCGTGTATCATATACAGTTTAAATTGAATGACTGTTTTCCGTTGCGGTCAATCCCATCTGCGACATTCGGTAAACGAAGTTGCTGAGCTTTGTGTATGGCGGTAATTGTCCAACGAATTCCTCAACGGCATAACGCTGTGATTCCGTGAGGTACATATACAGGCTTTCCTTGTTCTCAAGTTGTGACTGCAACTCCTTGAGTGCCTTTTGGTCAACATCCTTCCATGTGCGGTTAGCTCGTGTGACAAGAAGGTTGATTGTGCCGAGATTGAGCAGAGACGATGGTATAGAGTGCTCGTTGAGATTCGGATACTCGATGATAGCAATCTCATCCGGCAAGATATCCGGGCACAAGTCTTTGATGCTAGTGCTCATTATATATCTGCTGTCATCCGCAAGGAAGTCCTCGTCGTAAGTAAGTTTCCTTACCTGCAGACCGAGTGTAATCCAGTAGTTCTCAAGCTCCTGGGCGAGATAGCTCTTTCCGTTGCCCGCATCGGTGGAGATCAGGTTGAGCACATTTTGCTGTCCGGTTTTGAAGTGTGGCAGCAGTGCCTTGCTGAGTTGTCTTAACGCCATGTCCGAGATGGTCTTGTTAAATCGCCTATAGCGTAGGTTACTCTCCTTGGGATAGCATCCGAGAACAGGAATCTTGGTGATTCTCTCAGAACGCATACGGTCGCGCAGAGTGCGGTCGAGAAGTTCTATCAGGAAGAAGTACAACGCCGTCAACAGGAATGTGAGCATATATGCGCCCAACAGTATCATCATGCGGTTGGTTGGCAGGGCATTTAGCGGGAACATCGGTGGATTCAGCACGCGCAGTGTAGCTGTGGTCATCTGAAGGTTGCGCTGGCGAAGTCGTGCTGAGTTGAGCGCCTTGAGCATCTCCATATAATTGCCCTCAACGAATCCAATGTGCCTGTCTTTTCTGTCAAGTATAGCTCCAATGGGGGAGAAGTACAAGAATTGTCGGTCAATGCTCTGTCTCATAATGTCCTGGGCTGTCATTTTTGCCTTTGTCTTTTCAAGCAGCAGTACTTGGTCAACCCAATTTTCAAGCAGAGTGTTTGCTTTCACGCCGTTTTCGGTTGTGAAACTTCCTGCTTCGATATCGAGTGTCAGCTTTTTTACATTTTCAGCCGTTTCTCTCAGTTCTTTCTGTGCCTTTGCAAGTTCGTTTTGCGACTCGGCGTTGTTACCTCCGCCTTCGCTCGACATCAGTTGCAGGTTGGATATTCTCGATTGTATCCTGGATATGTCCCTAACCTTGTCTGTGAATTGCTTAGAGGCTCTTATGGCTTTGGCGCGTTCGCCGAGTTGCTTTTCCAACCAGTCCATGAGCGCTTTTGTTGTAGTATAGTCCATAAGCAAGGTGTTGTCTGAGACTTGCTGTGCAGCCTCGAGGTTTGCAAGCTGCTTGGTCTGTTCGCCATAGTTGATGATTCTTTTCTCAACATTATAGTTGATAAGGTCATCTTCGGCGTTGCAGAGTACCTTGTATAGGCGTGCCACTTCCCTTTCAAAGAACTTTATCACGTTGTTTGTTTCTCCGAACCTCAGCTGCTGGTATTGGCGTGCGAATACATCGTTAAGGATGTCAAGCGTGTTGTAGGCGATACCGGCATCGTTGGCGCTATATGCTATGTTAATAATGTCGCTCTTGTAGAATTGTGACACTTTCAACTTGGAAGACATTGCTTTCAGGCTGAAATACGGGTGATAGTTGGTCAATCCGAAGATATAGTTGTCTTGTGTGGGCTTTTCGTAGGCCTTCAGGTTGGCGTATGTGGCCGACTCGCTGTTTCGGTTGATAAGTCCCTTCACCTCAGCAGGCACTGAAGAATTGAGTTGTCTGAAATGCTCGGCAGAGATGTAGTTGTTGTCCTTGTATTCATTTCCGTACATCATACAACGGGCAAAAAGTCTCAACGAAACCTCGTGCAGAGTGTTGTCAGTGGTGATGATGAGCATCAGGTTATTGATGTTCGTCTCAGTATTACCACCGGCTATGCCCGAACCGCCCTCGATGTTGTATCCGGTGATTATTCCAGTGTATATCGTGGTGTTCGTCTCATATTGTCTTTCCATGTTTCTTGTAAGGAACCATGCTATGACGAGCGCAATCATCGGAAGGATTGCAAGATACCACCTGATGCGGTACAGGAATCGTACTATGTATCTGAAAATGTCCATAATATGTCGATTTTATAATGTTATTACTTATTCTTGTTTTTTTGTTGCTTTGCCTCTTTCTCTGCCTGTTTCCTGGCTTCTTTCTCTGCCTGCTTTTGGGCTTTCTCGTCGGCTTTTTCCAATTCTCTGTATTTTTTCTCCTCGGCTTCAGCCTGTTCCTTGATTTGCTTGTGTATTGCCTTGTTTTCCTTGGCAATTTGCTTTTCTGTCTTGGTGATGGTGTCGTCGAGGGTAATCTCCGTGGTGGTGTTGGTGATTATCGGCGTTCGTGTCATGATTTCGAGTGTCACGATGTCGGTGGTGATTTGGGTCTGCATCTGCTGGTATGAGTTTACAGCCTGGTTCTCCCTTTGCTTGGTTTCCGCGAATGCGGCGATGCTCATCTCTCCTTGGTGGAACTGTTCCTGAGTGAGTTGTCCTGCACCTTGATAGATGGCGGCGTTTTCACTTGCAGTTTTGAGGGCAACCAGGTCGTTGGTGATTTTCACGTAAAGCGACACGATTTGCAACTTGAGCTGGTCATAGGCGATATCCTTGTTGATACGCGCTGCGTCCACCTCGAGTTTCTTTCTTCTTACGGATGCCTTGAGGTCGAGTATGTCCTCAAGTGGCACAGCGAGGTTTACTCCCACATTCCAGTAGCTTTGTTCGCTTCCCTGGAACTGGTAGATCATGTTGCTGCTCATGTTCGATGAGTTATTTCCCCACATGTCAGTCTTTCCATATCCATAGCTGGCATGTCCCCTGACGTATGAGAAGATGTGTCTTTTTTGTTTAGCCACTTCTGCCTGTGCAATTTCCTGAGCTTTGGCAAGGCTGAGTATCTGTGGGTTTGACTTTGCGTTTTCTAACAGTACGGCAAGTGGTGGCAGGTGGAATCGCGAAAAGTCAATAGTACTAGTTTCGCTGGAGTCAAAGAATCCGGCGGAAATTCCACTGTCGTTGTATTGGGCATGTACCAATTGTGCTGACAAGGATAATGTTGCGAAAACAGCTAAATGTCTGATTTTCATTTTCATGTCTGTAATACTTCGGTTGTCGTTTATGTAAATATATCACACATCGTCCTTTTGGACGAATGCTGTAAGAGTTTTGAAGATAATCTTCATGTCGAGAAGGAAATTATAGCTCTGTCCGTAAGTGATGTCAAGTTGCTTGCGCTCTTCGGCAGACATCTTGCCGCTTTCGCCTCTCTTTTCCACTTGCCACAGTCCTGTAAGTCCTGCGGGAGCCATAAATCTGTCTATACTGTCATCGCTTGTCAGTTTTTCCGCTTCATACAGTGGCAGAGGTCTGTTGCCCACCACTGACATGTCGCCTTTTAATATGTTGAAAAGCTGGGGCAGTTCGTCAATACTGTATTTGCGGATGAAATGTCCCACTTTGGTTATTCTTGGGTCATTTTCAATCTTTACGAAAGCATTGTTGATTTCCTCAGTTTTTTGCTTGTTGAAATTTGTCTCCGACACTACGAAATCGTCTCCTACAAGCATTACCTCGTCATCACTAATAAGCATTTCAGCTGCCAGGTCATCGTCAATCATGGCAGTGTCGTTGATGTCGGTGTCAAAATGCCCCACTGGTATTGTCTTTTCCTCACACTTGTCGTTGTATTGGTTCTGGGTGCGACTCAGTTCCTTTAGTCTCTTGTCGGCATCCATGAACATACTCCTGAATTTCAGGAAGTCAAAGACGGTGTAGTTGGTTCCCACTCGTTTCGACTTGAACATTACGGGACCGTCACTTTCCAGTTTGATGGCTATTGCCGTAATGATGAATACAGGAGACAATAATATCAATGCAACTGACGCAAAGACTATGTCGAATGTCCTTTTCCATAATGGAATCTTGAAATGGAGGATGTTTTTCCCCGATGCCTTGTCATCAAAGAGTATGTCCTCCCTGGTGGAGATAAATTGAATTTTCTTATTTATTTCCGTTACTGACGAGTCGATATTCAACGTGTCGTTGATACCGCATTTCTGGTACGTGAGCCTTTCTTCGTCGCTGAGGGTATCAGTTAATAGGATAAGGTACAAGTTGGGGCATTTCTTTTTGAGGTATTTGATAGAGGTAATATCCTCACTGCGCACTCCTCTTTCGAAGAATACGATGAAATGCTCGTTCTTGACCCTTGGCACACATAGCTTTGCTGCGTCCTTATAGGTGCTCGTCATGCGTACTATCTGTCCAGGGACATACTTGAGTTTGTCTCTTGTGCTAGGGTTTTTGCCTAAATATATGATACCTATCATGCTTTATATATTAATAAGGTGTATATGGAGCTAAGGTCAGGGAAGTATCTTCTTGACTCTGATTTTAAGTTCCATAGGGTTGAACGGTTTGACTATATAGTCAACTGCACCAATTTCGAGCAGTCGGATGCGCTCGTTGGTGCTGTCCTCGCTGCTGAGCATGATTACCGGGATATGGCGGAACAATTCGTTCTGCTTGATCCACTCCAAAAAGTCATCACCTCTCATTCCCGGCATTCTGATGTCGGAGATTATGAGGTCGGGGGTATTGCCCGCCTGTAGCCACTTTACAGCTTGCAGTCCATCCGGAAGCCACTGTACATCGTAGTCACTCATAAGGTAAATCGAGAGCACTTTGGCTATCGTTTCCTTATCGTCTAATATTAGTATTTTTTTCTTCATATACTTTGATGGTAATATATAATCACTGCAAAGGTATAAAAAAAAAATGATATACGTAACTTTTTCTTGGTTTTTTTTCAAATAAAATGCAAAAAAAATTTTTTTTTCGTATTTTTGAGGGAAAAAACACTGTTATGCGTATTATTATAAAACAAATATTAGTAATCGATTATTAATTTTAGAAAATTCGAATATGGCAAGAAGATTATTATTGGGATTTGACGTGGGCAGCAGTTCTGTGAAGGCTTCCCTCGTTGACGCAGACACAGGCAAGTGTGCTGCCACAGCTTTTTATCCGGAACAGGAAGCGCCTATCATTGCTGTTAAGGCTGGTTGGGCTGAGCAGGACCCACAGATGTGGTGGGACAATGCCAAGTTGAGTCTTAAGAAGATTATGGCTGATGCCAACGCAACGGCTGAGGAAATTGCCGCTATTGGCATTTCCTATCAGATGCACGGGCTGGTGTGTGTTGACAAGCAGCTCAACGCCCTGCGTCCCTCTGTCATCTGGTGCGACTCGCGTGCAGTGCCCTATGGAGAGAAGGCTTTCCGCGAACTGGGGTCCGACAAGTGCTTGCAGCATCTGCTTAACTCGCCTGGCAACTTCACGGCTGCCAAACTGGCATGGGTGAAGGAGAATGAGCCGGAGTTGTTTGAGAAGATTTACAAGGTGATGCTCCCGGGCGACTATATCGCAATGCGTCTCAGCGGTGTGCCCAACACCACTGTCAGCGGACTCTCTGAGGGTATGTTTTGGGATTTCAAGGAGAACAGGGTGGCTGACTTCCTGCTCGACTATTACGGTTTCGACAAGTCGCTTCTCGCTGACATTGTGCCCACGTTCAGTGTGCAGAGCGCAGTGTCGGCTGAGGCAGCAGCGGAAACCGGACTGAAGGAAGGCACTCCAATCACTTACCGTGCCGGCGACCAGCCAAACAATGCCCTGAGCCTCAATGTGTTCAATCCCGGTGAGATTGCCTCAACCGGTGGCACTTCCGGTGTAGTATATGGTGTCTTGGGTGATGTAAACTACGACCCGAAGAGCCGTGTCAACACATTCGCTCATGTCAACCATACCGACGCGCAGACCCGCCTCGGTGTGCTTCTGTGTATCAACGGATGCGGAATCCTGAATGCGTGGACTCGCCGCAACATCGCTCCCGAAGGCATTGGCTATGCCGACATGAACAAGCTGGCGGCTGGTGTTCCCATCGGCAGCGACGGAGTGAGCGTCATTCCGTTTGGAAACGGTGCCGAGCGTGTGCTTGAAAACAAGGAGGTGAACTGCACAATCAGTGGCGTGAACTTCAACAAGCATAACAAGGCGCACATCGTGAGGGCAGCCCAGGAGGGTATCGTCTTCAGTTTCTGCTATGGTATGGAAGTGATGCAGCAGATGGGTATGAACATCACCAAGATTCATGCCGGCAAGGCTAACCTCTTCCTCAGTGACATCTTCCGCGACACGCTTGCCGGAGTCAGCGGCGCCACTATCGAGCTGTATGACACCGACGGAAGTGTTGGTGCTGCCAAGGGTGCCGGTATCGGTGCCGGTATCTACAAGGACAACAACGAGGCATTTGCTACACTCGACAAATTAGCTGTCATCGAACCCGACGAGAGCAAGCGTGCTGAGTATCTCAGTGCCTACAGCAGATGGAAGAGCGTGCTCAACAAGAGCAACTAAACACTTGTGTTTCAATATAAAACTCCGGGGCATATACACTCATTGGTATATGCCCCGGTTCTTATCATCAATAATCATTAATCAATAATCATTAATCAATCTTCCAAGCTTTCCTTATACCATTCGAAGAGTTTCTTCACGCCCTCGTCGATTTCCACCTTGTGTGTCCATCCCAAAGAGTGAAGTTTCTCCACGTCGATCAGCTTGCGCATGGTGCCGTCGGGTTTCGAGGTGTCAAACTCAACAGTGCCTTCAAATCCCACGGCCTCGACCACCAGTTCCGAGAGTTGGCGTATGGTCAGCTCCTTACCCGTACCCACGTTGATGTGGCAGTTGCGTATTTCTCCTAAGGCGGGTATTGCCCCGCCACGTCCCTCGCTGTTGTTGCGGTCAACAGCACCAGCGGTTGACGCACCGTAGAATACCGAGGAGTATTTCTCTATACCTATGATATCCTTGAAATCCACGTTCAGCAGCACATGTACACTGGCGTCGGCCATGTCCTCGCTCCACAGAAACTCGCGCAGCGGAGTGCCAGTACCCCACAGCACAACCTTGTTGTCGAATATTCCGT
>JALFIX010000148.1 GCA_022775105.1 Prevotella sp.
TTTTAATTTCTTAATTGTTTATCCGTTGTTGTTTCTTGCATATTATGCAATTCCAGCAAAATATTCAGAAACAAGGAACTTTTATTTGCTTCTTGTGAGCTATTTGCTTTACATGAATTTTAATGCAGCATATGCCATCATTCTGCTTGGAATAACTGTCGTGACCTATCTTTCTGCCAAAATGACAGGAAGCACAGAAAAATCAATAGGGGAGGGGGGTAAGATTAAGCTACTGACAGGCGTTGTTATAAGCATTATTCCTCTACTTGTTTTCAAATATTACAACTTTATTTGTGAGTCGGCAATCGCTATGTTGCAAATGGTTGGTATGAGGCATGAACTTCCTGGTTTGAATTGGGCAGTGCCTGTGGGAATATCGTTCTTTACATTTCAGGCATTGGGCTATCTTTGGGATGTTTGGTATGGCAGGATCAAACCAGAGAAGAACTTCCTGCATTATGCCCTTTTCGTCAGTTTCTTCCCGTCGATAGTCTCAGGTCCAATCAATAAGGCTTCATTAGTACTGCCCCAGATAAAGTCAATAAGGCCATATTTTGACTATTCAAAAGCAGTAGAAGGACTAAAGTTATTGCTTTGGGGTATGTTTATGAAAGTGGTAGTGGCAGACAGGGTCGCCCTGTATGTAGATACTGTCTTCTCTCATTACGAAAACTATTCAGGATTGAGTTGTTTCGTGGCCTCATTGTTATATACAACACAAATATATGCTGACTTTGCAGGCTATTCTTTGATGGCTATAGGAGTAGGCAAAACCTTGGGATTTGAACTAACGGAGAACTTCAGAAGGCCATATCTTGCATATAGTATTACAGATTTTTGGCGTAGATGGCATATTTCACTCTCTACTTGGTTGAAAGATTATGTATATATACCTCTTGGAGGTAGCCGGTGCTCAAAGTTAAGGAATTACTGGAATATCATTGTAACTTTCCTCGTAAGCGGAATATGGCATGGAGCAAACTGGACGTTTGTGATTTGGGGATTGTGGCATGGACTATTCCAAGTCGTTGAAAAAGCTATCGGTCAACAAAAATGCAAATATGGTACATGGGGAAAATCTGTGAAGATATTAATTACCTTCTTACTCGTCAATTTTGCATGGATATTCTTCAGAATGCCTACGATTGGTGATGCTTTCTCTGTAATTGCAAGAATTTTTAATCCAGCTTTATTCGGTAATCTTTATACTCCAGAGAAAGCTAATACATTATTTATTGTTATGGGAGTTATTATCATTATGGTTAAGGATTTGACCGATGAGTATTGCCCCCGTTCTTTCAAACTGATGGAAAGTGACAAAGTGTGGGTAAGATGGATGACATACGTTTTATGCATTGTGATGATAATGTTAACTGGTGTTTTTGATGCAGGTCAGTTTATATATGCTAATTTCTAATCAAATTTTGTAATATGAATAAATTTATTTTTAAAATTGCTTGTTTCTTTGCAATAATAATTGCGATTGACTTAATCTCGGGCATTGTTTTCCCTTATCTTGTGGCAAACGCAAAAGGAGGAGATAATGGAAGGAACAACTATATCGATCTTAAGACCAATGAGGATATACTCATTTTTGGTTCATCAAGGGCTATACATCATTATCATCCGTCAATTATCTCTGATTCAACGGGTATGACATGTTATAATTGTGGTCAGAACGGCAACGGAGTAATACTAAATTACGGAAGATTACTAATGATAGAGAAAAGGTATAAACCAAAGATGATTATCTATGATATACAGAACACATTTGACCTAACTGCTGGTGAGGATAATCATAAATATTTGGGATGGCTAAAAGCTTATTACGACCAAGAAGACGTTGAAGATGTATTTCTTTCCGTAGATTCTGTTGAGAGATATAAGATGATGTCCCACATGTATCGTTATAATTCAAAATGCGTTCAAATAGTGAGTGACTACATTCATCCCTTGCAGTCCCTTGGCATTAAAGGATTCCGACCATTGGAAGGAAAGATGGATAACATGAAAATCAACAAAAAAGCAAACAATGAGATTGTCTCTCCTGAATGGGATAAGCTAAAGATAAATTATATCAAGCGCTTTATTGAATTATCAAAGGATTCAAAATTGGTGTTTGTAATTTCTCCTATTTGGTATGGCATGGACGAGAGTCAATATGCAATCATCAAAACTATTTGCAGAGAGAACAAAATCCCATTCTATGATTTTGCCAATAGTCCAAAGTATGTTCATCATAATGAATACTTCAAGGATGGTAGTCACATGAACTGTATTGGAGCTGAAGAGTTTACAAAGGACTTGATGGAGCAGATGAGAAAGGACAAACTAATTTGATAATTATATCAGGGCAGGACAGGTGACAGGTCATTGTCCCGCAAGGCAGGACAGGTGACAGGTCATTGTCCCGCATGATTATTGTTCCGTTCGTCATATCTAACATACAAACCAGCAAGTATAGTGCCTGATATGGAATGGTAGGCACAGCTGATGGCGCACGGCACCACACAGAGTATGGCTTCGGGAGTGCGGGCGAGAATGTCGTCGTTGGCAAAGAATGCCGTGGCAAGCACCGTGGCCATGCCAGCATTCTGCATTCCCACCTCGATGGATATAGTGCGCTTCTTGGCAAGCGAGAAACGGAAGAGTCTGCCAACATTATAACCGAGTACATATCCGAGGGTGTTATGGCAGAACACTACGGCAAGCATCAGCAGGAACAATCCCATGCCGTGAATCATCAGTTGGGGCTTGACCTGAGACACCACACCTCCTACTATTAACGCAAGACTCGTGACACTCACTCCCGGCATCATCTGCCTCACGTCGTCATACCAACGGTGGCGGCTGGCATAGCGGTTGACCAAGAAGCCTACCGTCACCGGCAATATCGTGATGAGCAATATGCCGCGGAACATCCCGAGGGTGTCAACCTCAATACGTGTGTCGGCAAGCCACCATACGAGCAATGGAGTCATAAACGGCGCAAGCAGGGTGGAAGCCGTAGTCATGCCCACTGAGAATGCCACGTCGCCCTTGCACAGAAACGACATAATGTTGCTCGACACTCCACCGGGGCAGCATCCCACGAGGATAATGCCGATGGAAAGATATGGATTGAGTCCGAACACCACAGTCAGCAGATAGGCTATGAGCGGCATCAGCGTGAACTGTGCACAGGCTCCGATGAATATGTCCCAAGGCCGGCTGAACAGTATGCGGAAGTCATCCGCCGACAGGGTAAGACCCATAGTCAGCATTATCACACCGAGGATGACGCTCGACACGTCTCCCCTAACCCACCCGAACACTTCGGGCAGAAGGAAAGCCAACAGGGCTGCGGCTATAACGTAAGTAGATGAGTGTGAAGCCATCCATGCACTCACCTTTTTCACTGTTTCTTTCATAATAATCGCCCGCAAAGGTACATATTTCCATTTAATTGACCAAACATTTTGGATAGAAATAGCAAGTTTTCAGAAAAAGCTGCCGCTATTTCAAAAAAAAACAGTATCTTTGCGACCGAAAGGTAACAATTAATGGATATTTCACAAAGTGTAAATAATCACATATAAAACAATGATACAACAAAAAGAATTCACACTATCGGCCAAGCGCAGAGGATGCCATCTCGTGACTCAGGAGATTATGGCAAACCTGCCTAGACCATTGCCAAAGACAGGACTGCTGAACCTGTTCGTGAAGCACACGTCATGCGCACTAAGCATAAACGAGAATGCCGACCCCGACGTGCGTTCGGACATGGAGAAGATAATGAACCACATCGTGCGTGAGAATGAGCCTTATTATGACCATGTGCTCGAAGGGTCAGACGACATGCCCGCACATGCCAAGAGTTCTCTGTTCGGAGTGAGCATAAACATCCCCATCACCGACGGACATCTTAATCTCGGCACATGGCAAGGGATATACCTTTGCGAGTTCCGCGACTATGGAGGAGCACGCAGGATAGTGGCAACGATTTATGAATAACAAAGTGAATCCCTGCAAACATAAAGTTTACAGGGATTCACTTTGTTGTTGGGTGCCCGGTGGGACTCGAACCCACGACATTCAGAACCACAATCTGACGCTCTAACCAACTGAACTACGGGCACCATCTTAGCCCTTGAAATCACCCTCAGAAGGGTTACTTTCTTTAAGCGAGTGCAAAGGTACGCATTTTATTTGAAACTACCAAATAAATAGCGTACCTTTTAACATCTTTTTTAATTTGCGGGCTGTGCAGGAGCCTTTGGAGCTGCCGGAGCAGCCTTTTCGCCTGCTGCGGGAGCAGCTTTCTTGTCAGCAGCGGGAGCTGCCTCCTTGGTCTGGCTTGCACCGAATCCCGGGAGATTGTTGGGGTTGGTGGTGGGGTTCTCGATATTCTCCATCACTGAAGAATCGCTGACTGCCTGGGGAGCCACATAGGCACAGGCTACGCTGATGATAACCATAGCGGCGGCAAGCGACCATGTGGTCTTCTCGATGAAGTCGGTTGTCTTGCGAACGCCACCAATCTGATTGTAGGATGCGAAGCTCGATGAGAGACCGCCTCCCTTTGACTCCTGGATGAGCACGATGCAAATCATGAGCACGGCAACCAGGCAAATTAAAATTACCAATAATGTGTACATCTTTCTTTTTTTTTATTTTTTATTGTTATTTATAATCAGTTTCTCCAAGAATCTTATCTGGTCGGCAAAGTAAGTGTTCTTCTGCGGACAGTTTGCACTGAGCTTCTGCAGGATGTCCAATGCCTTGTTGTATCTGCCCTGCTTGATGTATATGCGGGCGAGCGTCTCGGTGAAGAATCCCTCCTCGCCCTCCTTGCCGCCATCTGCTGAGCTGTCGCTGATCTGAGGCACAAACTCGGGTGTCTCGCTGAGCACAATCTTTCCACGGTCGTTCTCGATGAAGCTGTCGATGAGACTCTGCCCCTTGAGCTGCGGCGTACTGTCCTCGGGCATGTCGTCTTCCTCCTCGCTTTCGAGCAGGTAAGCCACATAATCCACCGCGGCATCGGCGGGAGTTGGCTTTCTCTTCTTCTGAGTCTCTTCCTTCTTCTCCTCTTCCACCGGGATATTCTCCAGGAAGTTGTCGATCAGGGATATCGTGCGGTTCTCCTTTGGCTTGTCACCCTCGGAGGCAGCAGGCGCATCCTTCTTCTTCTGTGGCTGCAACTTGTAGTGGGCAGCCTCGATGAGATTGAACAGCACCTTGCGGTCGGTGATGTATATCGCGGCACGACGCAGTTCCTCGTCGAATGTAGGGTCGTGCAGCAGATACAGGTTCTGTAGCAGCAGCAGGCGTGCCGTCTGAAAATAAGGATACAGAGCAAGAAGGGAGCGCAACTCGTAGAGAGTGTCGCGGTCCATCTCATCCGGGTGGTTGATAAGTCGTGTCAATTCCATTCTCTATATACCTTATTATATATATAATATACGTTTACCAGTTGGCCACAGTGGCGTTGAATATCTGGTCGGTGATCTCCTTCACCATCTGTGTCACCAGTTCTTCCTGCACCGAAGTGAGCGACTGGGTATTCTCATACGTAGTCTGCGCCGTGAACTGCTGTTCGAAGTCCTGCGAGTGGTTGGTGTTGTTGGTAAACCTCACGTTGACGGTCATCGAGAGTTCCGTCTGTGATGAATATCCTTCGCTCGACACCGACTTGTTGCGCTGGTCATAGCGTGTGATTTCGCCCTCTATCTTCAAGTCTCCATTGCGCTTCACCTGTATCAGTTTGGTGTGGCTGGCGAAGACATCCTTCAACTGGTTGTTGAATATCGGGCCCATCGGTCCCCACACGTAGCTTGAACGTATCGGGAAGTCGGCTATCTCTATGGTCTTGGTCTGCGAATAGTCGATGCTGGCGCCGTTGAACTTCACCGACACCGAGCACGCCACAGGCACAACCGCCAAACATAGCGCAATCACAGTCTTCAATATATCTTTTCTACTTATCTTCATCTACATTATCTTAATGTCAATAGTCCTCCAGGCCGTATTGTTTGAGCCGCCTGTAGAGCGTACGGTCGGAATATCCCAATTCCTCAGCCGCCTTCTTGCGGTTGCCGTTGTTGCGTTCCAGAGCCTTGATGAGCATCTGTTTCTCGATGGCTTCGAGGTTGAGTGAATTGTTAGGCTCCACATATTCCTCAGCCACGGCATCCTCTGCCTCACGCGGCAAGTAGTTTGTAGTGCGCGCAGTGACTGCGGGCATCGTGGAAACAGGTTCCGGGGCAGTGCGGGCATTCTCGAGTTTCTTTTTCAGCACCGCTATTTCCTGTCTCAGTTCGTTGACGTTGCCCCTCAGTTCGTAGAGTATCTTGTAGAGTATCTCGCGTTCGCTCTCAAAGCTATGGTCATCCCCATGGCGGCTCATCGACACGAGCTGCGTTGTCTCCAAATCCTGCGGGATATAGTCGGCAAGCACCTCGGTGGTGATTTCCCTCTGCGGACTGAGGATGGAAATCTGCTCAGTGACATTCTTCAGCTGGCGTATGTTTCCAGGCCACTTGTATTTCATCAGCATGGCCTTAGCCCCATCGGTCAGCACCACCTTTTCCATCTTGTATTTCTCGGCCATCTGCATGGCGAAGAAGCGGAACAAGAGGTGGATGTCCTCTCCCCTCTCCCTCAGCGGAGGGATGTGTATGGGTATCGAGTTGAGACGGTAGTAGAGGTCCTCACGAAACCGTCCCTCGCTGATGGCGCGCTGAATGTTGACATTCGTGGCTGCCACAACCCTCACGTCGGTCTTGCGCACGTCTGTTGCTCCGACGGGTATGTATTCTCCAGTCTCCAGCACTCTCAGCAGGCGCGCCTGGGTAGCCATTGGCAGTTCGCCCACCTCGTCGAGGAAGAGAGTACCCTTGTCGGCGGCACCGAAATATCCGGGACTGTCACTGATGGCTCCAGTAAACGAGCCTTTGACATGTCCGAACAGTTCACTGTCGATGGTGCCCTCGGGAATGGAGCCGCAGTTGATGGCAAAATACTTGCCGCGGCGACGGGGTGAACTGTCATGTATGACCCTCGGGACAATCTCCTTGCCCACTCCGCTCTCCCCGACAATCAGGACACTCAAATCCGTCGGCGCCACCTGTAGAGCGACGTCGAGCGCATGGTTCAAAGCATCGCAGTTTCCCACGATTTTGTACCTCTGTTTTATGTCTTGAAGCTCTGAAACTTTCATTTAGAGGGCAAAGTTACACACTTTTTTTGAATAATCAGCATTTTCTGCTGATATTTTAGCTTTTTTTGTCGAATTTGATGAGTAATAGGCCTATTGCAGTCCAAATTAGCTCTCTAACCCGCACCAAAAGCGCCACAAAGATGCCTGCACTGGATGTGAGCGACAGTCCCTTTGCCGACATCAGGAACCCGCCCTCACGGCCTCCTAATTGTAGGGGGATGAAGAAGAGCATGTTGGCGAAAAGGGATGTGAAGGCAAGTATCAGAATACTGTCCAGATAGTTTGCCGTGGGCATGATGACAAGGAGGATGAAGTATATCTCCAATGCCGACACTATGCGGCACACGAGTTCGAGCATCACTGCCGTGACGAAAGCCTTGGGATTCTGATTGTGCAGGGCAGCCATCTGGCGGTCGATGCTTGCCAACTGCTCGCTGTGACGCTCGAAGAATCCCTGCGCCCATCGCTTGGCGACAGGAAAACGGCTGAGCAGGTTGAGACAGTTGACAGCAATGCCTTTCTTATAGCCCTTGACGAAAAACCATATAGCCGTGAGTGCAAACACCGTGACTATCGAGAGCATTATGCCCATGGGCACAGTGACGGGCTTGATGGCGACATAGAGCAGGACGGAAAGGAACCAAAACCAGAAATGGCTGAATATGTGGGTCATCGCGAAAAGAAGAACCGACGACGAGGCACGCTCGGTGCCTATCTTCGGCGACAGCGACATTATACGATAAGGCTCGCCCCCCATCAGTCCACCGGGAGTGGCATAATTGAGGGCGAAGCCTGAGACGGTTATCTTATATAGCCACCAGAAGTTCACTTTCTTGTCGCCGTTGGCAGTGTCCTTGCCCGCATTGTTGATGATGACATACCATGATGCCGTGTTGAACATATACAGGAAGAACCACAGCACAACCACCGCGGCAAACCAATACCCTGCCCTGCAGATACCGCTCCACACCTCGGCAAAATCCAGTTGGGAGACCATCAGGGCAAGTACGGCAAGTCCGAAGACAAAGAATATGTTCTGGTATTTCTTCTTCATCGATATTACTTGAACTGGTCTTTGGGTTTGGGTATATTGAAGCGCACCTTCTCGCTGTCATCCTTCTTCTCGTGATAGAGCTTGGGCAGCGGATTCTCGTATGCCTCGTCGTAATCAATGCGGTTGCGGAAGATGTCGATAGCCATATACACAGCCTGGCGGAAGGAGTTCTCGTCGGCCACACACTTGCCGGATATGTCGTAGGCTGTGCCGTGGTCGGGAGACGTGCGCACGATGGGCAGTCCGGCGGTATAGTTGACGCCGTCCTCCACGGCAAGTGTCTTGAACGGCGCAAGTCCCTGGTCGTGATACATGGCGAGCACGGCGTCGAACTTGTCATACAGCCCGCTGCCGAAGAAGCCGTCGGCGGGATATGGGCCGAAAGCCTGTATGCCCTGCTCGGCAAGTTCCTCGATGGCAGGTATGATGGTGGTCTGCTCCTCGTCGCCTATCACTCCGGCATCTCCGGCATGGGGATTGAGCGCAAGCACGGCAATGCGCGGATTGGAGATGCGGAAGTCGCGCTTGAGGCTCTTGTGCAGGATGGTTGCCTTCTCTATTATTGCTTCCTTGGTGATTGCCCCTGCCACATCCTTGATAGCCAGGTGGGTGGTGACGAGAGCCACGCGCAGACTGCCGTTGGTGAGTATCATCAACGCCTTGTTGCCCTCGCCCACACAGTCCTCGATATACTCGGTGTGACCGTGGAAGCGGAACAAGTCGCTCTGTATGTTCTTCTTGTTGATGGGGGCAGTCACGAGGACGTCGTAATACTCCGAACGGAAATCGGTCATTGCCCTGTCGAGTGCCTTCAGGGCAGCCTCACCGGCCATTACCGACGACTCGCCGAACTCCACCTTCACCTCCTCGTCGAAGGTGGCGAGCATGTTCAGTCGGCCTTCCTTTGCCTCGGCGGCATTGTCGATGATGCTGAACTGGGTGTTCAGTCCCAACAGTTTCTTGTGATAGGCAGCCACCTTGGGCGAACCGTATATTATCGGTGTGCAAAGCTCGAACATCTCGGGATCTGCAAATGTCTTGAGGATTACCTCATATCCAATTCCATTGGTGTCGCCATGCGTTATGGCAACTCGTATTTTTCTGTTTTCTTCCATGTTATTTATATTGTTGTTTATCGCATGGGACTGAGCGTATATAGCACAGCCTCCATTCTTTTCATTATGTTTCTTTTCTTCTCGCCGGGGGCATAGACGAAGGTCTCCGCCACCAATGTCCTGCCTCTCAGGGTGTCGATGACGGCATGGCTGACAAAGGGGCCGCCCATCGCGTCGCCTTCCATCTGCCACAATCCTCGCATCTCGACTATCTCTCTCCCACCCTCTCTTAGGGTCCTGAACGTAGGCATATTGTCATCGTTGGAAGATTCCCGCCGATTATATGTGGTCATATACATATCGTCGGTCTCGCCCTTGATGTTCACCCTCATCACGCTGTCTCTCACTGACAAGAGCCTTTCGCGAGAGAGGTCAGTGCCGTCAACGGAATAAACGCAGATATTCCTCATCGCGGTGCTACCGTCATCCGAGAGCCAGATGAAGTTGTGCCCCGTCTTGCTCTTGGTGATGTCCGGCGGCACAAGCATCCGGCATCCCACTGCCTTTTCCACTTCCTTCTCCCTTGCTGGCGAGTGCGACTTGCGCAACCGCCTGAGCGACACGTTGGTCTCGAATCTCCGCAACAGCGACAGCAGCGACTTGCCCACCCGCTTGTGGTCACTTGCCAGGGAATCAGCATTGCCGGTTTCGAGATAGACTATCATCTGCGGCTCGGCAAAAACATCCTTCTCGTATCTGATACGGGTGGATGTCGCATTATTGTCATCTACCGTCACCACGACTATTGCCCTTGCATATCTCGACTTCCCCAACTGACCGCCGTCGGAGGCAATCGTCACGTCGAAAGCATTCTCAGGCTGTGGCAGTCCGGGTTCTTCCACTTCAAGCATCCTTGCCACCATGGCACAAGCCCTGCGGTCAGAGCCGGTCACCACCACGCTGCAAGCCTCACCATTGCTGCGGGGCTTTAGCTTTACGCCATCACCACATCCCGTCAGCACTAAGGCAATCGAAATCACCGACAAAGCCTGCAAGAGGCAAAGAGAAAAAAGCCTAAGCCTCATTGTTCTTCTTGGCAGTCGAAAGCAGTCCGCAGGCGGCAAAGATGTCCTGGCCCCTGCTTGCCCTGATTGTAGTGAACACACCGTGCTTGGTGAGATAGTCACGCAGGGTCTCCATCTTCTTGTCGTCGGCGCCATGCAGCGGCACGTCGGGTATGGTGTGGAAACGTATCAGGTTGACCCTGCACTCCAGTCCCTCCACAAGCCTTACGATTTCCCTTGCATGCACCATCGAGTCGTTCACTCCACCGAAGACGATGTATTCGAAAGAGCAACGCCGCTGGTGGGTGAAGTCATACTGCTTGAGCAATGCCACCACATCCACGATTGACATCTGTCTTTCGGCGGGCATCAGCGTTTGTCTCTGTTCGGGCAGCGGCGAGTGCATGCTGATGGCAATATGACATTCGCTCTCGTCGAGAAACCTTTTCAGCTTGTTCTTTATGCCCACACTGCTCACGGTGATGCGCTTGGGACTCCACTGGTATCCCCAGTCGGCGGTGAGCACCTGTGTAGCCCTCAGCACATTGTCGAGGTTGTCCATCGGCTCGCCCTGTCCCATAAACACGACGTTGGTGAGATTCCGTATCTCGGGCAGCGAATATATCTGGTTGAGTATGTCGGCAGCGGTGAGGTTGCCCTCGAATCCCTGCTTTCCCGTCTGGCAGAAGAGGCAGTTCATCTTGCATCCCACCTGCGATGACACGCAGAGCGTGGCCCTGTCGCCGTCGGGTATATACACCGTCTCGACAAACTTGCCTGCGGCAGTGGGAAAGAGGTATTTTACAGTGCCGTCCTTCGACCTTTGGCAGTCCAATGGCGGCATTGCTCCAATCTGACATTCCGCGCTGAGTTTCTGTCGGTTTGCCTTCGAGATATTGGTCATCTCGTCGATGTCCTTCACGTTGGCGTCATACATCCACTTGGCTATCTGCTTTGCCGTGAAGGCAGGCATTCCAAGGGCCGTGACGACCTCCTTGAGTTCATCAACATTCATTCCCAACAATATCTTTTTGTTCACTTCCATAGCCTAATAATGCATTATAAGGTGCAAAGGTATAAAAAAATGCTGAATATCGCAAAAATATTCAGCATTTTTAAGTATTTGTATATAAATGTGGGATTTTTATTTTTTAAACACAGAGATACAGAGGCACGGAGTAATATTTTTAAGTTTTTTGAAGATACAGAGAAAAAACTCGGATTGTACGGCCGGGAGTTCGGGTGGTACGGCTGGGAGTTCGGGCTGAAAGCCCAAAAGCGCATAGCCCAGGGCAACGCCCTGGGTTTTAACGTTATTGCGTTTTAACGCCCTGAAAGGGCAAAAGCGTTATTCACCGCAGCAATTACGCTTTTGCCCTTTCAGGGCGTTCCCACTTCCTATGAATACAAACCCAGGGTGTCGCTTCGCTATGCCCTGGGCTATGTGCTCGTTGCCCTTTCAGGGCGTTCCTTCCAACCGTACAGGTCAAAAAACTTTGTTTCTCCGTGTCTCTGTGTTTTAAATAAAAACTATTTCCTGGGTCCCTTAATACTGTCAGCGGGAGCTGGATTGGCAGAGCGGGTGTGAGCCCAATAGCGGTTGTCGCTGGTCTTTATCAACTGGAACGAAGCAACGTCCTCGTAGGTGCGGGCATCGCAGAAGATGCCTGAGAAACGGTTGGAGGTCTGCGAATAACGGTCGATGACAATATCCGAACCGTCATCATAATAGATGTAAATCCTGCCGTTGCGCACACGCCATTCAAACTCGTTGACATATCTGTGTCCGCGCGGACTATAGTCGTATTCTATGCCATATCCTCCTCGTGAGAAATCGCCGTCCTGTTCGAAGATGATGGTGGTCTCCCAATCATCGCTATAATCGTTGAATCGGTCGCTCATCCTTGTGGTACGAATCCATCCTTCCCACGTTCCGTTGAGGTCGTATGCCTGGTCAACATCTTCGTCGCAACTCGTCAGTGTCATTCCCATTACGAGTGTCATCATCACCATTGTGATCTGTGTAAATATTCTCTTCATAATCTTATATTTTTATGTGTTAATAACTAATTTTGACGGTGCAAAGGTAGTCATTATTCCGCAAACATCAGCAGATAAAATTCCTATTTCGGTATAGGGATTCTCCTATACTTTGGAGGATTTCTCTTTCTTGCCGAACTCGGGGTCTATCTTCAGGAAGGCGGTCACGGCAAACGTGATTGCGCAACATGCCATCACGATGATGAAGAACATGCGGTAGCCCACCATGTCCTTGATATATCCCGAAAGCATTCCGGGAAGCATCAGTCCGAGATAGGATATACCGGTACAGATGGAATAGTGGGAGGTCTTATACTTGCCCTGACTGTAATATAGCATATACAGCGTAAGAACCGTGAAACCAAGGCCATAGCCGAACTGTTCGACAAACAGGCACGACGAGACGACCACGAGGTTGGAGTTGAGCGAATAGCTGAGATAGATATACACCACGTCGGGCAATGTGATGGCGCACACCATCGGCCACAGCCATCGCTTCATACCGTCGCGGCTGACGAGTATTCCTCCGATAATACCGCCAAGCAGCAGTCCTATCAGTCCCACCGTACCGTTTGCCAGTCCGTACTCCTGAGGCGACAGTCCCAAGCCGCCCGCATAGTTGTGGCGCAGCATGAAGGTCTTGGTCATCGTGTTGAGCAACGCCTCGGGGAAGCGGTAGAGCAAGAGGAAGAGCATGACTATCAGCGTTCCGCGCCTATCAAACTTGCGGAAGAAGGTGACGAACATGTTCTTCAGTTCTTCCGTCACCTCCCTCACCGTCCGCCTTGTCTGAACATCCTCTGCCGGACGGGGCATAAAGCGGCTATGATAGAGCCAAAGACCGATGAACAATCCGGCAAGACCGTAGAATATCAACGCCCAGGTGAAGCGTATCTGTCCGCGGAACATCACCTGGAGGATTCCTGCCAACGACACCAACATACCATTGACGAAGATGATGGCAAGGCGATAGAACGTGTTGCGCAGGCCTACATACTTAGCCTGATTGTGGTCGTCGAGTTCTATCATATAGAATCCGTCAGCCGATATGTCGTGCGTGGCACTACAGAAGGCTATCAGGAAAAACAGGCACATCGTCGCCTGAAACCAGAAGTCGGTAGGTATGGCGAAGGCGATGCCGGCAAGAGCGGCACCGATAAGTGCCTGCATGGCAAGCACCCACCAGCGCTTGGTTTTCAGCAGGTCTATAAACGGGCTCCACAGTGGCTTTATCACCCACGGCAGTGCGAGCCATCCAGTGAACAGTCCCACCTCAGTGTCCGACAGTCCCATCTGCATATACATCACCACTGAAAGCCCCGTAACAATGATATTTGGCAGTCCTTCGGCGAAATAGAGCGTGGGTATCCACGCCCAAGGGTTTTTCTTTTTCATATTTACTATGCTGTTTATTGGGGGAGTTAAAGGAGTTAAGGGAGTTAAAGGAGTTAAAGACAAATGTTTTGCACTTAGTTATCATACTATGTTTCTATGCAGTTTCATGCGCACAATACTATTGTCTTTAACTCCTTTAAACTCCTTTAACTCCCCATAATTAAAAATACTACATATAAAACTTCTTTATTTCCGCTCCACGGTAATAATGGAGCAATATACGGTCGTAGGGATATCCCTTCTCACCCATCACGGCGGCACCTATCTGACAGAGCCCCACTCCGTGTCCCCATCCGGCACCGATGATGGTGAACCTTACGGGAACGGCGGTCGCCTTGTCTTCGGGAGCAAGACCTTCGGCATAGTGCTTGTCAACCACAAAGGCACTGCTGTAGAGATGGGTGTCGCTGAGCGTGCGGCGTATCTCTAATTCCTTGCCAATGGTGAGCGTCTTCTTCGTGCCAATGATCTTCAGTCGGCATATCCTACCGCTCTTTCCACGCTCCACGGGAACGAGGTCGATGATATATCCGAAGTCGTCCTTGGTCTTCTCCGCTATCAGGCGAGACAGTTCCTCCTGGGTATATTCCACCCGCCAACGATAGAAGTCAGGCGTCTCCTGGTCATAGTCATTCAACACCTGCGAGAGCACTGCCTTATCCGTAGTATTGCAGAACGCCTCAGGCGAAGTGCGAATCCAGCGGTCGAAGAATTCCTCATTTGCTTCGTAGATTGCTGGCTTCACCTCTGCATAGCTCGAACAAGCTTGGCTCTGCATTCGGTTCGCGCAGCCATTCTTCATTCTTAATTCTTCATTCTTCATTTTATAAGAGTCAACAACGGACAAAAGGTACGGCTTCGGAGTGTTTTCCCAACAATACTGGAACTCCTCGGTGATACCTCCGCAGCACTTGCTGAACCTTGCGTCGCATATCTCATTCTCATGCGTCAGCACCTGACCACGAGTTGCCTTCACAGCCTCCTCCACTGCCGAATTGCCAGCATTGGTGATGCCCTGATAACGCTGGCAATGATCGTCGGCACACACGTCGAATATCGTGTGGTCCTCACGGTCGTACCAACGGATGATCTCGTCATCCTTCTTGACAAACGAGAAAAAATTGTTTGCCCCGTCCTTCAGCTTCGCCCTCTTCTCCATCTGGGCAAGGAGCCACGAACGGGAGATAACAGCGTGAGCCTTAAGCAGTTCGACGCTCGATGTAGCACTCATCTCACTTGATATCACACTGGCAAGATATTTCTCCACGGGGATAATGTTGATGGCGGTAATCATATCCGACTCCACAACCAACTGCAACTGTCCGTTGAATACCTGCGTCTGCTTGCGCTCCCAATGGAAGTTTACGCCGATGGTCACGTCGTGCAACGAGAACGAGGCATCCTCTGTCTGCGGGCGGAACGTCAGTTCACGGTATTGGTTGCCGCGCCACAGTATTCCGCCTTCCGAGAACTCAACTGTCTGTTCGCCCTCAAGTGTTTCTCCCTTGGCAGTGTATGGAGCATTGAGCGTGAAAGTTATCTTCTGCCCGCTCAATATTCCCACCTTCACCATCGGCTCTTCCTTATAGTCGATATGTCGGCGTGGTGCGGCCTTGTGTTTCATTATTCGCTCCACCACCTTCTCCATCTTGTCGTCACTGAGTGCCACCTCGCGCAGGATAGCCTCAGCCTTTTCGGATGTCAGTCGCTCAAAATCCTCCTGGCGTGGAGTGATTATCAGTCCTGCCATGTCCAATGCTCCGGGACTGACGATATACTGCGCCTCGCCCTCTGCCTTATAGCAGTCTGGACGATGCTTTTCACGCGGGAACACCACCGTGAGGTATTGCTCCGCCACACGCCAACTCACCACATTCATCATCGGCTCTGTCTCGCCCTCGTTCTGCGGCAATGAGTTATACACGATATTAAACAGTCGCTGACCGCTCTTCTTCGTGTTGCTCTTGATGAGCAGGGCTGCCACTGGATAGTCGTTGATGTTCCATATTCCCTCGCCGTCCTCGCCTTCGAGTATTGGGGTGAGGTTGCGGCTCAGTCGCTGCCAACTGCGCTGCAGGGGCAGCACACCACTCGTTCCTGCCTGGAAATGAGCATGGTCGGGAGCCGATGCCCCGCACTTTGGACCGTTGTAGAACACCATCATCTCGGGATATTCGTCGAGCAGGTTGAATATCTCGCCATAGTTGCCAAGTATGCGCTGCGGCTCATGCCTAAGCGAGGGGATGGTGAAGTGCGTGGGGAGTATGGGGAAGGGATTGACGAGCAGTTCGAAATGCTCGTCTATTATCTTCTTTGTCTGTTCCTTGGGGCGGTTTGCCTCACAGAGGAAACACGGTCTCTTGGCTATCGTCTCCTTGTCGATACTGGCACCCGTGGATGCTATCCTCGCGGGATTCCACTGCACATTGATGGTAATGGCATCGCAAACGAGTTCGCGGGTTTTCACTCCCTGCAACTGCTGGTATCTGTGGCGGGCATCGTCCCATGTCTCCACCTGTCGGTTGAAGAATCTCATCAACGGACTGTCTATCATGATGTCTGCCTTGCCCTTAAGCATCTGCTGACGGGCTGAAATTTCGAGAGTGCGCAGACGGTCCTTATACAGGTTGTTGGCGTTGATTTTGTCGATGCTCAGAGCCGCGTCGCTGTTTCCTCCCCATCTGCGACAGAGATACAGCTCGTCGTAGATGCGTCCTATGCGATAACGGCGCGAGAATATCAATCCGAGGGCATAGTCCTCGCCATAACTGGTGTTGGGGAATTGTATCTGGCGCAGAAATGGGGTGAAGAATGCGCGCGGTGCGCCCAGACCGTTGATTCTCAGGGCATTGTTAGGTCCGTTCTCATCAGTCCACTCCTTATGCGCTATCAGTCCCGGCGGTAGGGTGTTGAGGTCGAAGTCGCACATTCTGTAGGAGCCAATCACCATTGCCGCCTTCTGCTGACGGAAGGCATCTACGATGGTCTGCAATGTGTAGGGCGAAGAGTAGAGGTCGTCGCTGTCGAGCTGCACTGCAAACCGTCCGCATCTCTTGTCGTTTATCGCCAAGTTCCAGCAGCCGCCAATCCCCAAGTCATTCCTCTCCGGAATAATATGGATGAGCCGCCTACACCATTCTTCATTCTTCATTCTTAATTCTTCATTATCCAAAAGCTCAGTAGTTCCGTCAGTTGAGTGGTTATCCACCACGATGACATTATATTCAAACGAAGTCTCCTGATTGAGGGCACTCCTCACGGCATCTATAAGGGTCTTCTCACGGTTCCTGACGGGAATAATCACCGAGGCCTCAACGTTGAAGTCCTGCTCGTTGAAGTCGGGACACTGGTAATAGCTTGTGTCCACCAATGCGCCGATGGCGTCGAGATGTCCCGTTGCCACCTGCTCCATCTCTATCTGCACCTCGCGGTTGGCGGGATTGACATAGTCAAACTGCTTCACTCCGCTCGCCCTAAGGTCTCGCTCCTCTTCGGTATAAAGGTATTCGTTGAGATGCAATATCTCGCCCTTTCTGCTCAGGAACAGTCTAAGGTCATAGAATCCCGCATGTTTCAGTTCGTCGCCATCAGCCTGTGCATCTGCATATTCCCTCAACAGTCGGCTGTTGATAAGCACCAACGAACCGAAGTCGAAGTCATCGCGTATGCTGCCTTTCTGATAGTCGATGGCGGGATGTTGCTTCATCTCGCCGTTCTCGATGGAGTAATGGTCGCTATATACCATTGCCGCATTGGCATCGTCAGCCACACGGAGTATTCTCTCCAATGCCGTCATTCCTATTGTGAGCGGTGTTGCCTTGGTGAGCAGCAGTGTATATTCGGCATCGGCATTCTCAGCCACGCTCAGCATGGTGTTGCTGCCCATGAGCGAATCCACCACTACCAATGCGCACCCTTCAGGTGCCTTTTCCCTTGCCGCCAACTCGGCATTCACCAACAGGTGTATATGATGTATTGTCCTGCTGTCACGCAGGAAGGCTATTGTAGGCTCCAGTATCCCAAAGTCGTCGCAAGCCAAAAAACAGTCTATCTTTCCTCTCATAAATTATATATTAAAGTTTCGTATGTAGAATTTTAAACACAAAGACACTAAGGGACAAAGATTTTATTTAGATACAAAGGTGACAAGCGACTTAAAAGTCGCCACAAAGCCTTGCGGATGGAAACTTTGTGGGCTTTGTTAAAAAGCAGCTTTGCTGCTCTCTGTATCTTGCATCAGCAACAAATGCTTTGTTCCTTTGTGTCTTTGTGTTTATCAAAACCTAAAATACGATAGTCTTTCGTTGTATTCCCTATCAAGACGGGCGAAGATTTCCTCTACCGTGTCTATCGACTTCACTGCGGAGGCTATCTGCCCTATCTCTATCTCTCCGTTCTCCACGTCACCCTCGAAGATGCCACGCTTCGACGCTGCCTTGCCCAATATCTCGCGCAGTGCGTCGGCATCGGCTCCTGCGGCTTCCGCCTCCGCCACCTTATTATATAATGTATTCTTGACAAGACGTGTGGGGGATATTTTCTTCAGGCATAACATCGTGTCGCCCTCGTTGAGCGACGTGCAAAGACGCTTGAACTCATCGCTCGCCGAACTCTCGGCTGCCAAGGCAAACAGTGTTCCTATCTGCACACCCTCGGCTCCAAGTGCCATGGCTGCCAATATCGCCTCACCACTGCCTATGCCTCCTGCGGCAATCAGCGGCAGGGTCGTAGCCTTTCTCACTTGTGGTATGAGTGTCATCGTGGTTGTCTCCTCGCGTCCGTTATGTCCGCCTGCCTCGAAGCCCTCTGCCACTACGGCATCCACACCGGCATCCTCGCATTTCCTTGCAAACAGGCTGCTCGACACCACGTGCGCCACCTTTATGCCTGCCTCATGCAGACGGGCAGTGTATTTCTTCGGACTTCCCGCGGAAGTGAACACTATCCTCACTCCTTCTTCTATGATGATGTCCATCAGACGGTCAATCTCAGGGTACATCAGCGGAACGTTGATGCCCCACGGTTTCCGTGTGGCTTGTTTCATCTTGCGGATATGCTCCATTAGTGTCTCGGGGTGCATCGATCCTGCCCCCAAAAGACCCAAACCACCGGCATTGCTCACTGCGGCAGCTAATCTCCAGCCGCTGCACCAAACCATTCCACCCTGAACTATCGGCTTCTCAATACCGAATAGTTCGCATATTCTATTGTTTTTCATATTTGTCTATATTATATTTTTATTTAACACAAAGGCACAAAGATACAAAGTCTTTTGCGCTATCAAAACCTTTGTTCCTTTGTGTCTTTGTGTTCAATTTAACTATTGTCTTTAACTCCTTTAAACTCCCTTAACTCCTTTAACTCCTAAACTATCATAATTTAATCCTGCCCCTATGGCAGTGCAGAATTCCGAATGTTGAGGTATGTGGAACCTCACGCCATAGAGTTCGCCTATTGCGGGGAATATCTCCTTGCAGGCGGGCAACAGGGTGAGATTGCCTATCAGGATAAAATCCTTGATGCTGCTGCCTATCGCCGACAACACCGCGGCACTGCCTATCGACTGCAACACCATGTAGATGAGTCCGCGGGCAACATCCTCGGGAGTGGCATTGCTCTGGGCCTTGCCGAAAAGCGACGCAGTGGCATCCATGGGCAACCCCGGCAACGGACATGCACTGATGTCACCGATAAGCAGGTTGATATTGGCGAGATTGCCCTTGCGCGCAAGTTCGCACACATGGTCGATGTCACTCGTGTTCAGCAGAAGGCGCGACAGCCCCTGAAGGGTTCCGCCTCCGGCACCTATTCCGCCGATATGGCATATCTCGCTGCCCACGCATTTCACGAATGACGTTCCCGTGCCCATACTCACCACAATGGCGTCCTTGATTCCCGACTCATGTCGTGCGCCCAATCCGTCGGCAAGGAACTCCTCCACCTTTGTCGTTGGCAGTCCATAAACGGGTTTGTCGATATATGCACTGCCCACGCCGGTGAGCATGATATGCTCGATGTCGGCAAGACCGATACCGTTTTCGTGCAGGTACTTGCCGAAGGCTCCATAGAGTGAAGTCACAGGGTCAACGGCAGTGATGCGTATTGGCGACACTACCTTTCCGTCCTGTATTCCTATGATTTTCGTGGTGCTTATGCCCACGTCTATTCCTATTATTATTCCCATTCCTTTAAGTCAATCAATGATTTATTGGGGCAAAGGTAGTCTTTTTTTTCCTTATATCCAAATAATATAAGGTATTTTGTTGACACAAATCGAATTTTTCAGTTTCTTTTGCAATTTGTTTTAAAATAATTACATTATGTATAGACACAAAAAAAGCTGCTCTTTATTGAACAGCTTTTCTTTATGAGTGGTGCCACCAGGAATCGAACCGGGGACACAAGGATTTTCAGTCCTTTGCTCTACCAACTGAGCTATGGCACCGTTGTTTCTCATTTGCGGGTGCAAAGGTACGAACTATTTTTGAATCCACCAAATATTCCAACTGAAAATCTTAATAATTTAACAACTATTTAGCGTTTCGTCCGAAATAACACTCGGATTTCACAGTCTTTCACACTATCATCGTAAAAATGGAGGCGCAGAGTATGGTTAAAAGAAAAGGTATCTCTGTGCCTCCATGCCTCTGTGTTCAACAAAATCAAGCCAATGGATTCCAGCCCTGGGCCTTTAGTTCAAACTCGTTGTCATCCCTTGTGACAAGCACCTTGCCTAAACTTTCCTTGGTGATATGTCCTATGAGATGCACTCCTTCGATGTCCTTCACCCTCTCGTGGTCACCAATAGGCACTGTGAACAGCAGTTCGTAGTCCTCACCGCCGTTCAGGGCGCAGGTGGTCACATTCATGTTGAGCTCCTCAGCCATCACCGCCGTCTGATAGTCAATCGGGATGTTCTTCTCGAAGATACGGCATCCCACCCTGCTCTGCTTGCATATATGCAGCAGTTCACTGCTCAGTCCGTCGCTGATGTCCATCATCGCCGTGGGTCTAACCCCCGCCTCGCGCAGTTTGGCAATGATGTCTCCACGAGCCTCCGCCTGCAACTGTCGCTGAAGCAGGTCTTCCTTTCCGGCAAAATCCGGCTGGAAATGGGCAAGTTCCTCAAGCGCCCGCTTGTCGCCCTTTTTCCTTGCCTCCTCCACCTGCTGGTAATAAACCGTCTTCTCGCGCTCCAAAAGCTGGAGTCCCATATAAGCCGCACCGAGGTCGCCTGACACACACACGAGGTCGGTATCCTTGGCACCGTTGCGATATACGATATCCTCCTTGTCAGCCTCACCGATACATGTGATGCTGATGGCAAGGCCCGTATAAGAAGAGGTGGTGTCACCTCCCACGATATCCACGTTCCACTTGTCGCAGGCAAGTCGCAGCCCACGATAGAAAGTCTCGATGTCTTCCACCGTAAACCGCTTGCTTATCGCCAACGACACCGTCATCTGCCTCGGTGTGCCGTTCATGGCGAAGATGTCGCTGATGTTCACCATTGCCGACTTGTATCCGAGGTGTTCCATGTCGATATATGTGAGGTCGAAGTGTACTCCCTCCATCAGCATGTCGGTTGTCACCAGCACTTGCTTGTCCTTATATTCGAGCACCGCACAGTCGTCGCCCACTCCATACACCGTGGAGTCGTTCTTAGGCGTGCAGTCCTTTGTCAGTCGGTCGATAAGACCAAATTCTCCTAATTTTGATATGTCCATTGTTTTTAATTTAGTTGACAAGTTGACGAGTTGACAAGTTGACGAGTTATTTGTTTACTCATCAACGATAAAACTATCAACTTGTCAACTCGTCAACTTGTTTACTTGTCAACTCCTACGAATCATCTCCCTCATAATCTCCGTCATCAGCGGCTGCGCCTTGTTGGCTGCCTCCTGCACCTCCTCATGACTTACCTCCACCGGGGTGTCCTCAAGACCGAGGTCGGTGATGATGCTTATGCCGAAGGTGCGGATGCCGCAGTGGTGGGCAACGATTACCTCAGGCACAGTGCTCATACCCACTGCGTCGGCTCCCAAGCGGTGATACATCTTGTATTCGGCGGGAGTCTCGAATGTCGGGCCTTGCACTCCGATATACACTCCGTGAACCACCCTGATGCCCTTCTCCTCGGCAATCTTGTCTGCCTCGGCGATGAGACTCAGGTCGTAGGTCTCGTGCATGTCGGGGAATCTCGGTCCTGTGGGGAAGTTCTTTCCTCTGAGCGGATGCTCGGGGAAGAAGTTTATGTGGTCGGTGATAATCATGAGGTCACCAATCTTGAACTCGGGGTTCATGCCGCCCGAAGCGTTGCTCACGAAGAGGGTCTTGATGCCTAATTCATACATCACGCGGATGGGGAATGTCACTTCCTTCATCGAATATCCCTCATAGTAATGGAATCTGCCTTCCATTGCCATGATGTCCTTGCCGCCCAACTTTCCGAAGATAAGTTTTCCGGCGTGTCCCTCCACCGTGGAGACGGGGAAGTTGGGTATCTCTGAATATGAAAACTCGTAGGAGTCAGTGATCTCTGAAGCTAATTGTCCGAGACCTGTTCCCAGAATGATTGCCGTTTCGGGGCTTGTTGTCATCCTTTGCCTTAGCCAGGATGCTGTTTCTTGAATTCTTTCGTACATATCCGATTATTTTTTCATTAAATGATCCTTCTTGTTCCAGCATAAAGCTGATTTTCACGGGCAGTGCATAGATGCTTGCCCTCACGTCCTCGCTCAGCCCTTCGAGGGCGATGAGACGGGTGGCATCCTTCTCCGTAGTCACTATCATCTTGGGCTGCGGCATAGCCGCAAACTCACTGTTGATGCGGTCAACGTCGGAGGCTGTAAACGAGTGGTGGTCGCCGAACGTCAGTGGCTTGACATTGCAGCACAGCGGCGTGAGGTCTTCTATCATCTGCCGTGGCGAGGCTATTCCGGTGAGCAGCAGGATATGCTCGTCGTGACTGATTCTGTCGAGCGGCATTTCCTTGCCTCCAAACACCGGCGTGAGGTCCTTGTAGTCGAGGCGGGTGAAATACAGACGTTGGAACGGGAATAGGTCCATCGCCTTGGTTATCACCCTGTATTCCATCGGTTTCAAGTCGTGCGGGCATTTTGTTACTATCACGATGTCAGCCCTATTCTTACCGTTCAGCGGTTCACGCAGGCGACCTGCCGGCAACAGCTTGTCGTATATTATCAGTCGGTGATAATCCACAAGCAGGATGTTTATCCCCGGGGTGACATACCTGTGCTGGAAGGCGTCGTCGAGCAGCACCACGTCGATGTCGCCCGTCGAGTCGTTGCCTGTCAGCTTGTCTATGCCGTGGCAGCGGTTGCGGTCAACCGCCACCGTGATGTCGTCGCCAAACTTGCGCTTCATCTGCAGTGGTTCGTCGCCCACGGTCTTCGCCGTTGCGTTTTCGTCGGCAATGACGAATCCCCTTGTCTTGCGCTTGTATCCGCGGCTGAGCACCGCCACTTTCACCTTGTCTTTAAGAAGGCTTATCAGATATTCCACATGCGGTGTCTTGCCAGTGCCGCCCACCGTGATGTTTCCCACGGAAATCACGGGGACGTCGAAGCTGCGGCTCTGCAATATGCCCACTTCAAAGAGCATATTGCGGAACTTGACGCCAAGTCCGTAGAGCCAGCTCAACGGCAGCAGCCACTCGTTTATCTTGATAAAGTCACCTTCTGTTCGCACGTTTCCCAAAATTCTTTCTAATTATACTTGTTTTTTTATAAACACAGAGTTACAGAGTCACAGAGTATTTATTTCTCTGTATCTTCGAAAAACTTAAAATATCACTATATTAACAGGCATACGGGCCTGGATAGCGTCCTTCCGGTTGAGCTGCTTGAGGAACATGAACGGGGCGTAGTACTCGCCCAATGTCGAGCGCAGCTTGCCGTCGAGATAGCTTCCGCTCTCGCTGGCGGCACGCTCCATGAAGCTCTCCCACATGTCGGCCTGGGCGGGATATGTCCTCGTGCGGTATTCCTTCACCTTGGCAAGCTCGGCAGCCTTTGCCACTGCCTTGTCAAGTCCGCCAATGCCGTCAACTAACTTTATCTTCAGGGCATCCTGACCTGTCCATACCCTACCCTCGGCTATCTCATACACACGCTCAACGGGCAACTTTCTTCCGTCGGCTACACGCTTGGTGAATGTCTTGTAGCCACGGTCAACCATATTGGTGAGATACTGCATCTCTTCCTCGGTGAACGGACGCGAGGTGGTGCCGAAGTTACTGTGGGCATTGGTCTTCACATGGTCGAACTTAAGACCTAACTTGTCGGTGAGCAGTCCGCTCACGTCAGGGAACATACCGAAGATACCGATGCTGCCGGTCAGTGTTGTTGGCTCAGCGTAGATATAGTTGGCTGCACAGCTGATATAGTAACCGCCTGATGCAGCGTATGTGCCCATCGAAACCACCACGGGCTTCTTTGCCTTCAGTCGGGTTACGGCACGCCATATCTGCTCTGATGCGTATGCACTTCCACCGGGAGAGTTCACTCTCAGCACCACTGCCTTAACGTCATCGTCGTCCATAAGTTCCTCAAGGTCAGGCACCACGTTGCCCGAACAGATGGATGTTCCCTGCGACATACTTTCCTGTGCGTCGCTCACGATGTCACCGTAGGCGTAATATACGGCAATCCTGTCTTCAGCCTTGTTCTTGTTGGGCTGGGCGCACATCTGCTTCACTGTCACCTGACTGATTCTGTCGTCCTCGTCGAGGTCGAGCCTCTTCTTTATCTCAGCCTTAACCTCATCATAGTATGCCACCTGGTCAACAAGCTTCATCTTCAGCAGGTCCTCGGCTGACGAGAATGTCACAAGACTGTCGGCGTAGGCATTGAGGGTCTTGGAGTCGAGCTTGCGGCTCTGGGCCACGTCGCTCACCATATTATTCCATATACCGTTTAGGAACACGCTGATCTGCCCCCTGTTGGCATCGCTCATCTGGTCGGCGAAGTAAGGCTCTACGGCACTCTTGAACTTGCCCACCTTGGCTATCTGCATCTTCACGCCGAACTTAGCCATAAGGTCCTTGAAGAATATAATCTCGCTGCACAGTCCGTGCCAGTCAACCAGTCCTTCGGGATTGATCATGACCTTGTCAGCCACCGAGCAGAGCCAATAGCTTGCCTGTGTGTATTGGTCGCCGTAAGCCACAATCCACTTGCCGCTCTTCTTGAACTCGGCGAGTTTGTTGCGCAGAGCCTGCACCGATGCAACTCCGTCGGGAGCGAACATGCCAGCCTCGATGTAGATACCCTTGACATTCTCGTCGTTCTTGGCCTTATCCACAGCCTCGAGCATCTCGTCAAGTCCGATGGATGTCATCTCGCCTCCCGAGAGGAATCCGAAGACGTCATCCTCGGTGCGCTCCTGCATCTGTCCTGACAACTGCAACACGAGCACTGAATTGTCCTTCACTTTGGGAGTGGAGTCGCTTGAAGCCACCATTCCCAGTATCGAAATCACTCCGATAATTCCCATTGCCACGGTGAATATCAATATTCCGACAACCGTGGCAAATGCCTGTTTCATAAAATCTTTCATATCATATCTTTTTAATCCTTAATTCTTCATTTTAAATTTTTAATTATTCACTCTATTATCTGAAGTAAAAACTGTGCGGATGCCTCTGGGAGCGTGGGCGTCCCGCCCGCGGCCT
>JALFIX010000153.1 GCA_022775105.1 Prevotella sp.
GAGCGGTTTCGCTCCTATCATCGGCACCCGCTGCCTCGGTCTCCACGGATGGTTCTCTACCAATATCCTCGGCAACCGCGACGGACTCGTGCTCGACGAGCCGGCCAACTTCCACACCAAGGAGGTCAGCAAGCTCTCTACTCTTGAGACTATCCTCAAGCCCGACGTTCAGCCCGACCTCTACGGACACGGCAACGACGAGGACACACAGTACTACCACAAGGTGCGCATCAACTACTATCCTCCACGCAACGACAACAAGGAGGGATGGGACAACATCGACATCTTCGGATGGATGGGCTATCCCATGCAGATCAAGATCAACTTCCTCTGCCGCGACTCTATCCTCGCAGCTCCCCTCTGTCTCGACCTCTGCTTGCTGAGCGACCTCGCCGCACGTGCCGGACGTTATGGTATCCAGCGTTTCCTCAGCTTCTTCCTCAAGGCTCCTATGCACGACTACACCCAGGGCGAGGAGGCTGTCAACCACCTCTATCAGCAATACACAATGCTGAAGAACGCCATCCGCGAGATGGGCGGATATGAGGCTGACGAGGAAATTGATTAATATACATAATTAGGAATTAGGGATTAGGAATTAGGAATTGCTGCACATGATGTTTTGCGGAAGCATTTTCATTCCTAATTCCTAATTCCTCATTCCTAATTTAATTTAGATGAAGGTTTTCAGAATAACACTTTTTTTGCTCCTCCTTTTTATGGTTCTGCCGATGAAGGCACAACTGAGGGGCTATGTCATCGATGAGGCTACCGGTGACTCCATTCCGTATGCCTCTTGTATTTACCGTGGACACAACGTGGCGGTGGCGTCTAATATCAATGGAGAATTCACTATCGCCCGACATGAGGGATGGGTGCTCACGTTCAGTGCCGTGGGATATGTGTCCAAGTCAATCACTATCAATGCCTCAACCAAAAAGAATTTCAACGTAAAGCTAAAGCCTGACACAAAGGCTCTCAAGGAGGTTGTGGTAAAAACGAAAAGGAAAAGATACAGCAGGAAAAACAATCCCGCAGTCGAACTGATGAAGAAGGTGATCGAGGCGAAGAAACGCACCGACCTCGACAACCGCGACTATTATCAGTATAACAAATACCAGAAGATTACTCTCGCACTCAATGATATAACCCCCGAAAAGCTCGAGGACCCGAAGATGAAGAAGAAACCCTGGCTCAAGGATCAGGTGGAGAAATGCGAATACAACGGCAAGCTAATACTGCCCGTTAGTGTGGATGAGACAGTCACTCAGAAGATTTACCGCAAGCATCCCCATTCGGAGAAGAATATCGTGAAAGGCCAGAACTCTACGGGAGTCAACGACCTCTTCCAGACGGGTGATATCCTCAACACCGTGCTGAAGGATGTCTTCACGGATGTTAATATCAACGACGACCAGATACGCCTCTTGCAGTATCCGTTCACCTCGCCCATAGGCAAGGATGCCGTGGCGTTCTACCGCTTTTATATTATGGACACACTGTATGTGGAGCGCGACAAGTGCTTCCACCTCCATTTCCTGCCCAACAACCAGCAGGACTTCGGATTCCGTGGCGACATATATATACTTGCCGACTCGTCATACCAGGTGAAGCGTTGCGAACTGACCATACCCAAGAAGAGCGATGTCAACTTCGTGGAGAACATGAAGATTGTGCAGGAGTTCACGCAGTTGCCCGACAGCTCGTGGGTGCTCACCGTTGACGACATGATGGCGGAGATAAAGCTCGCCTCGTTTATTAAGGAGGCTGCCGTCATACGTACCACCCGACTCACCGACTATGCCTTCGACCCTCTGCCCAAACAGTTGTTTAAGGGTAAGGCCAAGGAGGTGAAGGAGGCCGACGCAATGATGCGCGACGAGGCTTTCTGGAACAAATACCGACAGGTGTCGCTCACCAAGAGCGAGAGCAAAATGGATGCCTTTGTCAACAATCTTGCTCAGATAAAGGGTTTCAAGTATGTCATCTTCGGACTTAAGGCCCTGATAGAGAACTTTGTGGAGACCGGCAACCCAAGCAAGGTGGACATTGGTCCTATCAACACCATGCTCACCAGCAACACGGTGGATGGACTGCGCACCCGTATCTCCGCCCAGACCACTGCCAAGCTCAATCCCCATTGGTTTGCGTCGGGATATTTCGCACGCGGATGGAAGAGCGAGAAGAACTACTATAAGGCCGACCTCATCTATTCGTTCAACAAGAAGGAATACCTGCCACGAGAGTTCCCCAAGCGCACCCTCACCGTCTCCTCCACATACGACATCATGGCCCCGTCGGACAAGTTCATGAAGACCGACAAGGATAATGTCTTCACCTCGTTCAAGTGGAGCAAGGTGGACAAGATGATGTTCTACAACCGTCAGGAGATTAAATATGAACGCGAGGAAGACTGGGGATTCAAGACAACCCTCGGATTCAAGGCTGAGGAGAACGAGGGGGCTGTAGGTCTTGACTTCACTCCGCTCAGTGAACTGCGATACACCACATTTGATAATGTAGAAGGTATTCCGGCTCCACGCTCCAACAAGTTCCGCACGTCGGAGTTCCATGCCGAGTTCCGCTATGCCCCTGGCGAGACGTTCATCAATACCAAGCAGCGCCGACTGAAGATCAATCTCGACGCACCGGTGTTCACCCTCGGGCATACCGTCGGCATCAAGGGATTCCTCGGAGGCGACTATCGCTACAACTACACCGAGGCAAACATCTACAAGCGGTTCTGGATGAAGTCGTGGGGTAAGATCGACTGCTATCTCAAGGGAGGAATCCAGTGGAACCAAGTTCCTTATCCACTGCTCATCATGCCTGAGACCAACCTCAGCTATATCATTCAGGACGAGACCTTCGAACTCATCGACAACATGGAGTTCCTCAACGACCGCTTTGCCTCTCTGTATATCTCATGGGACTTCAACGGCAAGATATTCAACCGCATACCGCTCCTGAAGAAACTCAAGTGGCGCGAGTATATCGGTTTCCGTTGTCTGTGGGGAGGACTGAGCGACAAGAACAACCCGTTCCTTGACCAGAACTCCGGGAGTGACATCCTCATGCTCTTCCCCGAGGGTTGTCATGTGATGGACTCCAAGAAGCCCTACTACGAGCTTTCTGTCGGCATCCACAACATCTTCAAGCTCATCCACGTGGAGTACGTCCGCCGTCTCAACTATCATTACGAGAACACCCACAAGGACGGAGTGCGCTTCATGGTTCGCATGACATTCTGAGAAGATTGAAATATATGGTAGTATGAAAAAGTGGCGATAGCATGGCGAAAAGTGACTTTTTTTTCGACTTTTCGCCATACTATCGCCACTTTTTCGAAAATTCTTAGTATCTTTGCAGCAAGTTTACATAAATCACCCAAGTATATGAAGTATCGTGATACAATAGTAGGAAGAAAGCATGAGCAAGACATCCTCCAGATGTGCTACGACTCTCCTAAGGCTGAATTTGTTGCAGTCTATGGTCGTAGAAGAATTGGCAAGACCTATCTTGTCAAACAGTATTTTGATGAGCAATTTGATTTCTATGCCACGGGAGTATATCAGGAGACACGCTCAGAGCAATTGAAACATTGGCAGAACCAGCTAACCAAATATAGTGGTACAAGGCACAACAAACCCAAGGACTGGAACGAGGCTTTCTCCCAGTTGCAGAATCTTATAGAGTCGCTACCGGAAAAAGAACGCTTCCTTATCTTTATCGACGAGCTTCCATGGTTTGACACTCCAAAGTCTGGTTTCCTCCGTGCCCTCGATCTCTTTTGGAATGGTTGGGCATCCAATCGTCCGAAGGTCAAATTGATAGTATGCGGCAGTGCTACCACATGGATGACCAACAAACTCCTCGGCGACAAAGGCGGACTGCACAATAGAGTAACTCGTCCATTGCATCTTCTGCCTTTCACTCTTTTGGAAACAGAACAATACCTCCAGTCGCTAAATATGGATTGGAGTCGTCAAGAGGTGCTCGATGCATATATGATATTAGGTGGCACTCCTTTCTATCTTTCGTTGCTTCGTCCCGATTTGTCGCTCACTCAGAATGTCGATGAACTCTTTTTCAGTGGCGATGCTGTATTGCGTACCGAATACTCATTCCTTTTTAAGTCACTTTTTAACGAGGCTACACTTTATCGGCGTATCGTTGAATTACTGTCAACTACTCTCACGGGAATGATCCGACAAGACATTGTCAAGACGTTGAAGATAACGGATAACGGAAATCTCACCGATGCACTCGACAATCTTGTACGATGTGATTTCCTTCGACGCTATCAGGCTTTCGGCAAGAAAGGCAACGACCATATATATCAGCTTACCGACATGTACACCTTATTCTATCTTCGTTTTGTGAAGAACAACGACGGACAGGATGAATTTGCATGGAGCAATATTAGTTCGGGACTCAGAAATGCTTGGGCAGGATACGCCTTTGAGCAGGTGTGCATATTGCATATAAGCAAGATAAAGCAGGCCTTGGGCATATCTGGCATAGCCAGCGATGTCTGTTCGTGGTATTATCGTTCATCAGGCCATAGGGCGCAGATAGACCTTGTAATCGACCGCAGCGACAAGTGCATCGACCTGTGTGAGATGAAATATTCCGACCGCGACTTTGAACTCAAAAAGGACTATGTCGAATATCTGAAAGAGCGTCGCGACCTCTTCCGCGATGTCACCAAGACCGCAAAAACTCTCCGCCTCACACTCATTACATCCAGCGGAATCAAACCAGGCAAGCACCTGTCATCCATTCAAGGCAAACTGACGATAGACGACTTGTTCAGATGAATTGTTATTGATTTCCGTTCGAAGCCTTTGTATGTCCGTCCAAAGCTTTTGAATGTCCGTTCAAAGCTTACGGACGGACATACAAAGGTTTTTATGCATATTACGATAGCCGATTTTCATAATATCTCAACCGAAGTTCTTACAGTTAGTCAACAGCTATCCTTAAACTTAGTGGTTGCCCTATTCACTACTCCCAACAACAGGCATAATGACAATACGACAACAGTTATTTACTGCAAGAGTGTTCCTCCAGTGTGTTATCTGCCGCTGTAGGAATATTCGACCACTGCTTATCCAATAATGAAAAAGCGGAGTTACAGCGAAGTCATAGCGGAGTCACAGCGGAGTCACAGCGGAGTCACTCCCTGCCTGCTTGCGAGCTGCAAATAGGAAAAATAGAACATTCCGTAGTTCCAAAATAATGAATTAAGTGCTTTTTCCTTCAACCTTCACAAATCACCCTGAATCCCCTGTGTTTATAAGGGTTTCGCGAGGTGAAGGTTGCTCTCAGAACCTTCACCCAACCTTCACCTCTCGACCATTCTGATCATAGGTTATAAAGTGAACACAAGAGGAATACATGGTGAAGGTTGGGTGAAGGTATTTTCAACAACCTTCACCCTTGGAAACCCCGATAAACACAGGGATTTCGCCCCCAAAGGTGAAGGTTGAAGGATTTTTAACGAAATGGCGTTATTTTGCCACTCACCATTGTTTTTAATGCGGTATTTAATGCGACATTTAATGCGACATTTCCATATATAAGTCTAAGTTAGTGTCTAAGTTAGTGTCTAAGTTAGTGTCAGGGTTAGTAACAGAGTTAGTAATAGAGTTAGGACGCCTAAAAATAATCCACACGAATTCCCCGTCAGTATCATATTCCGGTTCTGGCAATCCCACTGCCTTGCAAGCATCCACCATACGGCTCACACCCGTTCCCCAACTCTTGTAGAAACAATTAAGTTGTCATTTTGCTGATGTCAGCAAAATGATGTATAAGTATTCCTTTAACAAATATGATAATTCTTCGATTTTTTTTTGTAATATCACAAAAAATATGTACCTTTGAAGCCTCAATGTATAGATGTTACCTTATGAGAATAATAAACAAGATAGGCAACGAGCAATTACTGGATATGGAAAAGACTCTTTTCCTCTGCTCAAAACATACACCGTATAACGTATATCCAATCATCTTTGATTGGGTAGAGAACCTATGCGGTTCAAAATGTGTTATGTGCTTCAAGACGACAGAGATGGAATTTGAAGTAATGACATCCTTGCTGGTTAACAAGATTCCGACTATCCTCATCGTGATGAACAAGTTTACGGATGTAAACAACATCCAGATAGAAATGGCTATAAAGGAAGGTCGTATGCTCATCATCGTATTGCAAAGAGATGAACCGAGAGGAGCTGGGCAAACACCAAGACTTAGAAATGAATTTGTTGTTAATATGGCAGACAAGATAGTTTGTGGTTATGTAAATCCCAACGGTACAGTTGTTTCTCTTTTGGCAGGAAAGTCAAACGTCGAGTATCTGCTGCGTAGAGAAGTGCAGATGGCAGCTGAAGAACTGGACAAAAGTAATTATCGCTGGACAGTTGGTGAAGACAAGACCTTGTTAAGGATGTTCTATGAAGACCTTGGTGTTCATGAAATTCATAAACGCCTCAGAAGGCCATACCTTTCCATCAGAAATAGAATATCTTCAATAACACTTCCTGAAGAGTTATTGAAAGGACGTGAATTCGAGGACTTTGTATTGTCAGAATTATTGGGCATTGGAACAAAGGGAAATACTATGAAGTTGTTGGAATGGCGAGGGGACAAGTCAATAGCAGGAGTCTTTCCCGAGTCCAACCGCTATCCAGATTTCGTCATATCATTGTGTAAGGGTAAGAAAGTGGCATTGGAGTGTAAGTGGCGAAGAAAGTTGCCCGCAAGTCTTCGTAAGGATGTGTTTTCCACAGAGAAGATGGAGTTGTTCAAGGCATATAGTGAGGAAAATTCCATTTCCGTATGGTTCATATTAGGTGTTGGAGGAGAACCCAGTGCTCCCGAACTATTGTATTTGATACCCTTGTCCGCGGTTGATTATATACTGTCAAAGAAGCAGTCTATAATAGAGTTTCTATGCAGTGACACTCTGACAATCGACGATTTTGTAATCAAGTATCAGTACAGATACGATGGTGAATCAGGCTCTATAGTAAAAGAACCATTGGAGCGTAAGCAATGTAAGCCATCAAATAAGAAGAAACCAAGTTAGTTATCAATTTTATCATTGATAAGATTAATAACCTTAGCGCAATAAGATTATTAATCTTACGGCACTAAGGTTATTAACCTTGTTGGCATGTATGCTAATGTCATCTACGCTAAAGTAGTATAGAGACATTATTTGAGCTCATTAATCAGAGAGTATTGAGCATCATATCTCGTAGTAGGAGTATATTCCTTCTTGGACGAATGTATATTGGATGATTCCAACTCTTCCGAAATGTCAATCTCTATCAAAACATACATCTCTGTAGCTTCGATATTCTTATAAATGTCATTTGGCAGCTCATCAACAGACTTCACAAGACGTACATTAATAGTCCGGAAAAGGTGTTGCCCTTTATCTTTGCGAGTATGGAACAGTAGATACCCAATTGATTGAAGGTTTTCTGCAATATCTATGGCGCAACCGACAAACCCTGTGGAGTGTGTACAGTCGCTAACCCAAAAACATATTGCTAAATGGTACATGATTGCAGAAAAGTTATTACCATTGCATCATGAATCGTAGCAGCAATATAAATATTTATGAAGGCCTTGCCTCATATTTCCTTCCTACAGGTGTTTTGGAATACTTTGAGGTGGCTGATTTCGCTGAGGTTCCGACACAGGACACCGAAGTGTTGTACACAACTGAGCTTCACATCTATCTTGATGAACGTGACAATCGCACTGCTGACATGAGTGGTTCAGTAAGTGATGGTTTCGGGGAAGAGTCATGTCTTCTGGATTTTCCCACACGTGACAAGAAAACAGT
>JALFIX010000170.1 GCA_022775105.1 Prevotella sp.
TGCCGTTGGCAACTATGACCCCCAGTATATGTTCTATCGCCGTTTCATACAGGCCAAGAACGACACCAAGCAGAAGTACGACCATGTGAAGAAGAAATTCACCGAGACCCAGCTGAAGCGCAACGCATGGCGTTTCTTGTATTTCGGCTTATGTATCGTGTGGATAGTATGCGTGATGATTATGGGATTCGACAAGAAAGACGAGATGCTCCTCAATGGCATGCTTACCGTGTGCGGGCCCATTGGTGGAGTAACAGCTCTCATCTGTGGCATTAAGGCATTTTTCCGCGGTTATGGTTTCATGATCTGCACCCTGTGGGGAGTATTCGGATTCCTCACCTCGCTCATACCGCTTTGGCTGTTGAGGTACGTGGATGCCCAAATGCCGTCGATGTTCACGGCTACAGTGATTGTCATTACCTTATTATATATGGTAATATGCCACTTCTCCGAAAACCGTTCGGACAAGACATTCGACAAGGAATTTATAAACGAGGTGATAGATGACGATGTCAAGTCTTTGCTTCTCGAACCTCTGTATTATACATTTAAGACCAAGGCATACAAGTTCAACGGCTCCAAATTCAGTGTCCTCGAAGATGTCGAAAACCAGTTGAAGACAGTGGCAGGAGAGTCAATCATCCACTATGTGATGTGGACAATCATGATTGTGGCCCTTATCGCCGAGCTGTTTGTATATAACTCAGTGATTTAACTAATAAAAAGAATTTTAGAATGAAATGCGAACATTGTCATAAGGAAAATCGTTCGATAGCCAAATACTGTCGTTGGTGTGGTCATCCCCTGGCTTCGGAGGATGTATTGGACAGGATTGTCGGTCTCGACGAGTTGAAGCAACAACTCAAGACCGTGGTCAATACCTATACATTCCTTCATTCGCGCAAAGACATCGCCAACGTGAGGTTGAGCGTCAATGCCATTGTGGTGGGTGAAACCGGTACTGGAAAAACCATGCTGGCAGAGCTGATGTGCGACTATTTCTATCAGAACAAGATTATTTCCAAGCAAAAACTAACTATGGTTGACGCCGTTGATTACCAACGGTTTGTTGACAAATGGGACGATAACATCAAGAAAGCCAAGGGGGGAATACTGTTCTTCGACAATGTCCAGAAACTGCTGCCCGACAGATACTCCAACCAGGTGAACCCGCTTGACAAGCTCTTTGTCGAGATGGACCATTGGGATGACGACCCCATAGTTGTGATATCTGGACTCACGCGTGGTCTTGACGACTTCCTTGCCAACAACCCCGCCATTACCAACAGATTCAAGTACAAGTTCTATCTTCCCACACCGGGATTCATGGAACTATATCATATATGCCGCCGACAGCTCAAGACCAAGTATGGCATTTCAGACTATACTCCAGAGGCTGACAAGAAGCTGAAGGCTTACTTCAAACACAGGGTTAAGACCAAGGACGAGACCTTCGGCTTTGCCCATGAGGCCATCACTCAGGCTGAAAATATCTTCACCTCGTTCATCAGTCGCGGCATTGACGCGAAATTGGTGGAGGAGGATGACATTAAGGGTTATGTACCTGAAGACCGTCCGCTTGAGGACATACTCAAGGATATGGACACCTTCATCGGTATGGATGAAGTCAAGAAGGCTGTCAGGGAGATTGCCTATTCGGTGAAGAACGCCATGGAACGCCAGGGCAGGGGACTTGGTGGAGGTGAGAAGATGGGAATGCATGTGGTGCTCACCGGCAATCCCGGAACAGGAAAGACCACAATAGCCCGCAAGTTGGGTGAGATACTCTCGGCGATAGGCTATCTTGACAGCGGACATGTGGTGGAGGTTGACAGGTCGAAGATGGTGAGCCAGTATCAGGGTGAGACACCGAAACTCGTCAACCGCCTGTGCGACAAGGCAAAGGGTGGTATTCTCTTTGTGGATGAGGCATACACCCTTGCTCCCATCAACCAGTCGGGTGAGCGCGATCAAAGTGGCGCTGAGGCACTTGAGACTCTTATGAAGCGCATGGAGGACGACCGCGGCGTCTTTGTTGTGATCACTGCTGGTTATCGCATGGAGATGGACAACCTCTTCCGCATTAATCCCGGATTCAAGAGCCGCTTCAACTATTTCCTCAATATCGATGACTACAACCCCGACGAGCTTTACCGCATACTGCTCTGTTTTGCAGGTGAGAAGAAATATATCATATCCCACGAGGCTGAGGACATTATCAAGACTGTTATCACCGAGAAGTATGAACAAAGGGACAAGGACTTCGCCAACGGCAGGACCATGCGCCAACTGTTCGACACAATCTGTAAGCGTCAGGCAGAGAGACTTCATAAGAACGACCTAAGCCGCACGAGTGATGTCGAGCTAATGACGGTCATGCCCGAGGACGTGCCGTATGACAAACCTCAGGCGGTTGACTACCGTGAGTGCCTTAAGGACCTTGATGGCCTTGTGGGACTACAGGGTGTCAAGGAGGAAATCACCAACCTTGCCTCCTATCTTAATCTTCAGATACAGCGTGGTGAGAACAATACCTTCCAGGGCAAGCATTATATTTTCACCGGTAATCCCGGAACTGGTAAGACCACCGTGGCGAGGATTATGGCAAAGGTGTTCAGAACCTTGGGCATCCTCTCTCGCGGACAGCTTGTTGAAGCCGACAGGTCAAAGCTCGTGGCGGGATTCAGTGGACAGACAGCCATTAAGACCAACCAGCTCGTGGATTCGGCCATAGGCGGTGTGCTATTCATCGACGAGGCATACACGCTTGCCTCCAGCGACCACGACTCCTTCGGCACGGAGGCCATCGACACCCTGCTCAAGCGACTTGAGGACGACCGTGGCAAGTTTATATGTATTGTGGCGGGATATACTCGCCAGATGCACGACTTCATCGATTCCAACCCCGGACTGAAGAGTCGATTCACTCAGACCATCAACTTCGATGACTATACGTCAGAGGAACTCACAGAGATATTCCTCAATATGGCGGCATCGCGCAAGTTCACACTCGACGATGATGTAAAGGCTGCCGTGAAGAGGATGTTCGACAAGATATACCTACGCCGTGACCGCAACTTCGGAAATGCACGTGAGGCCCGCCGTATGTTTGATGAGACCGTTGAGAACCAAAGCCACCGTCTTGTTGAGGAGATGGGCAAGCGCATGCTGAAGGAGTCGGACATGTACACCATTGTTGAAGCTGACCTTCCCAGTAATAAGGCTCAGGCGGTGCGTCCGCTCGACGAGGTGCTCAACGATATGGACGAGTTTGTGGGTATGCGCAGCGTGAAGAATCTCATTCGCCGTCTTGCGGTGCAGAGCATGTTCATGAAACAGCGTTCCGCGTCGGGTATCGGAAAGGTGCAGCAGATGTCCATGAACTTTGTGCTCACCGGCAATCCCGGTACAGGCAAGACCTCCGTGTCGCGACTGATGGGCGAGTTGTTGCAGAGTATGGAGATACTGCCCACGAGGACCGTCATTGAGGCAAGCCGTGCCACAATGGTGGGCAAGTATATGGGCGAGACTCCCAAGCTTGTCAACAAGTTGTGCGACCAGGCCATGGGAGGTGTGCTCTTCATCGACGAGGCATACAACCTTTGTTCGGGTGAGGACCAGTACGGTCAGGAGGCTGTTGACACTCTGATGAAGCGTATGGAGGACGACCGCGGCAAGTTTGTGGTGATCGTTGCCGGATACAAGGATCGTATGGAGGCCTTCCTTAATACCAATCCCGGACTGGCGAGCCGTTTCACCCATCGTCTGCATATCGACGACTATAATGAGGACGAACTGGTGTCCATATTCAAGAAGATGGCTGCACGTCAGGAGTATCATCTCTCGCAGGAGGCAGAGCTTAAGCTCATGGGCTTGGTATGCAATATGGTCATGAGCAAGAAAGACTCCTTCGGCAATGCCCGTGAGATGCGCACCCTGCTTGAAATCACCATCGGGCACCTGTCCATGCGAGTGTCAAAGATTCCCCCGCAGAATCTCACTGCGGATGTCTATAAGATCATCCAGCCCGAGGATTTGCCCACAGTGGGTATCAACAACCCTTATTAATAATAAAAAGAGAATTTGAAATATGATAACATGCCCGTTTTGCAAGGAAGAAATTGAAGAGAACTCATGCTATTGTGACCAGTGTGGACAGGCGTTGTTCTACTGCTCCAGTTGTGGACATGTAGGGTCGGGACGCCGTTGCACCTACTGTGGTGGCATCATGATGTCAGTCCAGGAACTGGAAGCCCAGAGTCAGCGCACCACTATGGCTGAGAACCTGAACACGGCGGCACCGTCGGTGACCACGTCGCGTGCCAACGTGGAGATATCCCAGTCGCTCATCGATTCTGGCGTACCTCGCCTGAGTCTCGTCAGCCATCAGCTTAACATCAGCATACAAGGTATCAACGGTGCCATAATAGGTCGCCGTCAGGGCCCTTACCGCCAGCTTTTCGAGAAGGACATGTATGTCTCCGGTGTTCACGCACAGCTCTTCTACAGTCAGGAGAGCGGTTGGTGCATTATGGACAAACACTCCTCAAACGGCACATTCCTCAACCGCAAAAAACTTCAAGCGGACATGGGTATGCCGTTGAAAAACAATGATATACTGTCAATAGCCAACATCAATCTACAAGTACTTATTAATACGTGAAAAGGCTTATGAAAAAACTTCAGATTACAGCATCCAGCAAT
>JALFIX010000021.1 GCA_022775105.1 Prevotella sp.
TTGTTGAGAAGCTCAAGATAACTGTTCCAAGTCTCCTCATAACGTTCTTCTGCTGTTTTCATTGTTACCTCTTTAAAAAAACGCGGCAAAGGTAAACAATTAATTTGGACAACGCAATACGTCATCGTGGAGACGCTTACGATAGAAGTGATAGAAGAAGGCCTTTTTTGATAAAAATGGCTATTTTTTGAGCATTTTCTGCGCAATTATGAGCAAATTTGCTTCAATTTCCGTGTTAAAATTATGTTAATTCAGCTAAAACACGCTCAAAACCGTTCAAAAACGATATAAAAAAGGCATGTTTCGAGCGACTACATACTATATTATATTACTCAACTTTTGCTTTATCAAGACTCTGGCGACGGATATGCCTTCGAGCAAGGCGACAATTCTCTATCCCTTCTGGCATGGGACGACTGCAATCAGAAGCTGAAGCTAAAGGCCATGAAGAAGTCAAGGATATATAATCGCAAGATAAAAGTGAATGTCGTCAAATATATTCCGGCTAAACCATAGTTGGGAATGATGCACTTCATTCTCCTCTACTGAAGTTCTTGAATATTCGGGATGCAAATATTCCGACAAGGGCTCCTACAACCATAAAGAGGATGATGAGCATAGTCATGATGGCATTGTAGGCAAAGATGTTGAGATAGTGTTCAGACGGTGTTTCGGAAGAATTAAACTGCAAGTAGCTGACAAGAGCCTGGATTGTGCCGTATGCGTACATTCCAGGTATCATCGGCAATAGGGCAGGAAATGCCAAAACCTCGTAGGGACATCGATAATGACGCGAGGCAAACGATGATATTATGCCTATGCAGATGCTTCCGGCAAAACCGGCAAGAATGATGTTGAAATGAAAGGATGAATTCATCATGGCAAAGCGGGTTGCATGACCTATGGCAGCGATGAGTCCGCACCAGGGCAGCAAACTGCGCGGTGTGTTGTTGATGCTTCCAAAACCTATTGCCGCCATACAGGCAAAGAGGCCGTCGGTGAATAGTGTTGTTATTTCCATTGTATATTTAATGTGAGTAATGCAAGACAAAGACCTAAGGAAAGGCAGATGGTGGTAATGACTGCATCTGTCATCCTGCTTTGCGACACGACATAGTGGCCGTTTGTCATGTCACTTATAGCATTGATGAATCTTATTCCCGGTACGAGCCACAACACAGATGTTCCCAAGGCTGTCTGTGGTGTGCTTCCGAAATCGAAGATGAAACACGACGATCCGACAATAGCGGATATATATGCTGCCACAATGGTTGTGAATCTTATGTCCCAATGCCTTTCAAGCATATAGTTCTTATATACATTGCCGATGACAGTGGCGGCAAACACCACTACCATTGCATACCAGTCGCCATCAAACAGGCGGCAGAAGGAGAGATTGGCCAATGCCGTAAGCATAATGACAATCCATTTGTTCAGTCGTGGCGTAGAGATAATGAGTTTCATCTGTTCGCAAGCTGTCTCAAGGGGAATGTCGAGAAATGATAAGCGGCTCAACTCCGTGACTGTCTGCAGGTTTATGCCGTTTTTATGTGTGTGGCCTACAAGACTGTAATTATGCCTATGGTTTGTGTCCCATACTGTCAATAATATGCGCGAGGGGAGTAGCGACAGGTCGGATATTATATCATAGCGTTTGGATATGCGCTCCACACAATGCTCTATACGCGAAGTAGTGGCACCGGCAGACAACATGGCCGTGGCATACTCCTCTATAAACTTGCATACATTCTTTATTCTTGTATGCTCGTCAGCTGGTATGGCAGATGGTTCAGTAGTCATATTCGTCATCATAATTATATATTTTGTTGTCACCATACGAGATGATGTGCAATCGCTTGTTTGTTTTCCAAGCCTTAAACAAGATTTTGATAGCCGGCTTCAGTAACACGGTTCCCAATGCAAGCGCCCATACGAGCCATGCGCATTGGCTTGCTGCAGTTTCATCAATAATGTATTCCATAATTCTCTATTACTTAATGATTTTTTTCGGGTGCAAAATTACTGCAAATAATAATAAGCAGGAAGATTTGCCTATTGATTGTTTCGATAATGGTTATTTATAGGTATTAATAATCATAATCGATAATATTATCGAAAATAATAATAGCAGACTATTGTGCGTATGGTTTATTTGTTGTACTTTTGCAGCGTTTTTATAAATTATACGATTAGAATGGAATTAAGGCAACTGAAATATTTTGTAAACGTGGCTGAGACGAATAGTTTCAGTGAGGCTTCACGATTGCTTAACATTACGCAAAGCACACTGTCGCAGCAGATAAAGCAGTTGGAGAATGAGTTGGGAGTAATGCTCTTTGAGCGTTCTTCTCATCGCGTATGTCTTACAGATATTGGCGAGGCATTCCTTCCCGAGGCCAAACGCACACTGCATGCCGCGGATGTGTGTATAGACAGGATGAACGATATCAAAGGCTTGAAGGCAGGCTGTCTTAACATCGGTTCTACATTCTCCTTTATTCCGCTGCTCAAGGATACGGTGTTGCTCTTTATGAAAGAATATCCCGACATCAAACTCAATATTCATTGTCATGATATGGAGACCTTGATACGCATGGTGAAAGACCGTGAACTTGATGTGGCATTGAGTTATAAACCTACAAGCATAAGTCCTGAGATAGAGTCGCACATATTGTTTGACAATCAGTTGGCTGTAGTGGTTTCCGAGCATCATCCCTTAGCAGGCGCGGAAAAGGTTAAGTTCGCCGACCTCAAGCGCTTCCCATTTGTAATGCCAGCCAAAGGACTTCAGGCCCGCAATGCTTTTGATCTTCTGACAAGAGGCTCGGAAAGCCAGTTTAATGTAAGGTTGGAAATTAATGAAGTGAATGTCATCATCGACCTTGTCAGGTCGTCGAAGTTTCTTGTTACTGTTATCAGTCAGGCAGCGGTAAGTCATATTCCTGGCATCAAGGTCATTACCCTCGACCATCAAAACACGCAGATGGAGGGTTCGTTCCATATCCTCAAAGACAGTTATACCAAGCGCAGTACGAAGGAATTCCTTAAGATGCTTTGCGAAAACAAATCTTATAACATCGCATTGCTTGACATGCTGTAAAAATCGTTGGTAATTAAGAGATAGTTTGCCGCATGGAAACTCTGTGTCCTCCACAAGTTATTTTCTTCGTCAAATAGAAGAAATACATCCAAAAAGTTGCATTATTAATTATTTTTGTGTAATTTTGCACCATAAATAATACGAATATGGAAGTTAAGACGTTCTATCGGTTAAAATGCCTTCATGGAGGACATCCGCAGCATAGAGCGCGATACCGATGGACTGTTGGACGAAATAATGAAGTAAAAACTGCTTGGAAAAAGAAATTATGGGACAGAAAGAACAGATAAAACTCTTTGAGCAAAAAAGAGTGCGCAGTGTTTGGGACGAAGAGAAAGAGGAATGGTTCTTCTCGGTGATTGATGTGGTGGAAGTACTGACAGATAGCACTAATCCAACAGATTATCTTAAAAAAATGCGCAAGAGAGACCCTGAACTTGGCATCTACATAGGGACAAATTGTCCCCAGGTAGCTTACCAAGCCAGAACTCGTTTTGCGTGGTGACACCGTAAGATACGAATCTGGCAATATGATACTCGTAAGAGCCAACTACACCAATATGCAGTATGGCATCACAGAGACAACAGAATATCTGGAACGATTCTTCCGCAACTTGCTAATGGGTGAACAGAATGAGTTGAAGAGCGTTAGTACCCAAGAAAGTACCCAAGAAACGAACAAGAGTACCCAAGAAATGATTCTGGACGAGATACGCAAGCACCCTTTCACTACTCGCCAGCAACTTGCTAAAGTCATCGGCATAACGCCAGATGGCATCAAGAAGCAGCTGGAGAAGTTGAAAAAAGCAAATCTCGTCAAGCATGTAGGATCAACGAAAGGCGGTCATTGGGAAATCATAAAAGTGAAATGAACCCACAAAGTTGGACGGGTTAATGACTGTGAGCCTATTCGCCTTGATTCATCCACCCGCTAAGGGCATACAGTGGAACGTTTTCCATCCACTCTTGATCGATGTATTGGCATAAAGACAGGCGCAGGCCTTTTAGACCTCCATTGTCTTTTATGAACTGCGCAAGCGACTTTGAACGGACGTTTGTAGATGCTTTTACCTCTATCGGCACAACCTTGCCTTTATGCTGGATGACAAAGTCAATCTCGGCAGGTGTTCGGTCGTTGCTCCAATAATAAGGCTTGACACCCAAAGACACTAACTCCTGGGCAACAAACTGTTCTGCGAAGGCTCCTTTGAACTCTGTGAACACCTTGTTGTCAATGAGCATGTCTGCCGCAGTCGTATCTGTCATACAACCCAACAGACCGCAATCAAGCAGGAACATCTTGAAAGCATCAGGCGAGGCATAGAACTTCAACGGCATACGTGCCTCACTTATCCTTGGCACTCTGTGAACGATACCGGCGTCAACAAGCCACTGTATGGCAAGTTCGAAGTCTGCTGCTCGAGCTCCTTTTCTGACAGCCCCATAAATAAACTTTTTGTTTTCCTTGGCAAGTTGTGAAGGTAGAGAGTCGAGCACTTGTCCAATCCTTATTGCCTCCCTTTCGGTAGTATGCTTGGAGATGTCACGTCTGTATGCATCCATTATTGCCTCCTGCTCCCTTCTCACTTCATGCACGTCACCATTTTCAACATATTTCGACACTACGTTAGGCATACCTCCTACAAAGTGATACTGCCGCAACAGATTCTCAAATTTATCCTTCATCAAATCGATGACCTTCCATTCGCGTGAACAAATGATACCATTGAGTTCCTGATTGCCCGTTGCGTCAAGGAATTCCGGGAAATTCATGGGGTACATATTCAGAATGTCCACCTTGCCAACAGGGAATGACTCACCTTTTCTCAGTGTGATGCCCAGGAGCGACCCTGCCACCATCACATGACATTCAGGAATCTTCTCATAGAAATATTTGAGCGAATGTAGTCCGCGTTCCACTTCTTGTATCTCGTCGAGTATGACAAGAGTCTTGCCGGGAACAACCTTTACTCCTGTGATTACCTGTATGGACAGCAGTATGCGCTCCATGTCATAATCAGGCATGAACATATCTTTTACCCTTGACTCATCATCGCAGTTTATATATGCCACATTCTCGTATTCCTGTTTCCCGAAATGGCGCATTATCCATGTCTTTCCCACTTGTCTGGCACCCAAGATTACAAGAGGCTTGCGGTCTTTTCTGTTCTTCCAAACCCTTAATTCATTGTATATCTGTCTCTTCATAATGCTTTATGTAGTGATTTCGGATGCAAAATTACACTTTTTCGATGATATATCCAAGGAAAATCAACACTTTTTCGACGTTACGATATGTTAAAACCTACACTTTTTCGATGATACGTTATGAATATTAGGTCAATTTTGGTATGATTAATTACTAAATAACATTTATTATTTGCACGAACATTTGCAAAGTCGCCCCGAAAAGTGTCAATATCGGAATAAAAGTCGCCCCGAAAAGTGTAATACATGATTTTATTTGTAAAATAATAACACAATATATTCAGAAAAATGCTTTTCTATGTGAGGTCGTGTCAATAGTAACTGACACGACCTCTTGAGTTTTTAAGACTTCTACTTGTGCTGTTCAAATAGCCAGTCTTGCAATCCTGCAATACCATAGGCGACAAACCAGGTAGCACGGTGGTTGCCGCCTGTGAGATGGGTGAAGAGCAGGTGATTGCCTTTCGCACGCATCTTGTCTGCTTCAGCCGACAGTTGTTCCTGAGGCAAGGTCATGTCCCATGTCGCCTCAGTCACATTGCTGCCTTGACTGCGCCACAGCTCCACGGCTTGTCCTTGCAGCGAATTTGACGATACATCTCCCTCACATGAAATGATCCAGATGTCCTGTTTGTCTAATGGTCCCATCAGCGACGGATTCCATTTTCCGGCGACAAGCAATGCCGCGGCAAAGAGGTCGGGCTCTTTCAGCATCATCACTATTGATGACATGCAACCCATTGACTGCCCTGTGGTATAGATGCGTTTCGGGTCGATGGAATAGCGCGTCTGCAGGTCTTTCAACAAGGCTATAGTAGCATCAAGATGGTGACTGTAGTTCCAGTTGTCATCCACTGTTATGACCGGATATTCAGGTGCCACCACTATGCACTTGTGCCTTGCCTGTGCCTGCGGCTCTGCCCATGATGTGGCGCCATTTCCCTTATAGAGAGTATGCGTGACATCGCCGCTTGCCACTCCCGCATCATGGATAAAGAGCACTAACGGATATTTTTCTGCCGGATTATAGTCTTTGGGTATATATATATTATAAGGTAAGGTCTGACCTGTATAAGGACTCACGAATTCTTCCTGTCTGAAATCGTCTGCCACGAGACACTGCCCGGTAGTGGCCTCTATCTGAGTCTCGTTTGCCTTATAGCTTTTACCCTTGGAAGTCTTTATGTCTTTCGTCTGTGTGACGAAGGCATTGCCTGGATATGAGTCGTTGCCCCCGGTGCTCCATCCTGCACGCAGGCCAGGGCCTCCCTGCATACGGTCGCGTTCCTCTTTTTTCTTCTTGTCAGCCTCTGATGGCATCTGCGGACGGGCATTCAGGTCCACTTCCGCTTTGACTTCGATGATGACATACTGTCCGTCCTTGCCTTTTTCTGCTCTTTCAGGCGCGTTGTTGGCATATATGCGTGTCACATCTTTTCCTTCAACTTTGAAACTCTCAGCAGAGAGGCTCTTGTTGCGGATGGGTGTGTCGTATTGAAGCACGACAGTTTCCACCTTACGTCCGTCGCCCAACACACGACTAATTGCCGTTGCCGACTGCACATGTCCTTCTGTAGTGGAGGAATTTTGGGCATTTGCCAAGCCGAGGAATCCTGCCAGAACCATAGTGATAATTGTTCTTTTTTTCATAATTTGCTATTTTTAGTTCATCTATATCTCTGATTAATGCCAGAGAGTCAATCTATACAATGAATTGACAGTGCAAAATTACTCATTTTTAATGGTTCAAACAATATTCACCCTCATGCCTTCACCACCCAAAAACAGCTGTATGCCCACTATTTAAAAATCAAGATAGTGTATTTATTCAGCGTATTTAGCTCATATTCACGATCATAGAATTCCATATACAATTTATTTAATCAGCATTAATTTAATGGCCATTTAATTAATTGACACCCTGATTACTCAGTTGACCTCACATAGTTTTGCCACGTTATCCTCGAAGTTGTCCTTGTCAATAGCGTGGTTTTTGAGTGTTGAGCGGTAGTTGTAGATGGTTTGCGCCGAATAGTTGAGCAAGGTGGCTATGCGGTTTGTGTCCTTCATTCCCATTCTCACGAATGCCATGATGCGCAGTTCGGAGTTAAGCAGTTGGCCTTCCTTCAGCTGGATGCGATGGTCGGGCTGCAGCAGAAGGTTGAATTCGTCCACAAACTTCGGATATAGATTGAGGAATGCGCGGTCGAAGGTTAATAGCACCTCTTTCACGTCCTTGTCTTTAAGCCTGTTGTTGTTGAGCAGTACTAGCAGGTCGTCCACCTGATGTGCCTTCACCTTGCGCTCTATGGTCTTGGTGAGATTGTTGTATTTGTCGATTGCCACGGCACAAAGGTCAATAAAGAGACTTACATATTTGTCGCGGCTGATATTTGTTGCTTTGAGTTTCTCGTTGAGTATAATCCTGTCTTTTCTTTGTGCTATGAGTTTTTTGTTTTGCTTTAGGCTATACATTACGACAACAAGCAATCCGAGGGCGAGTGCCCCCATGATGGCAATGACGGTGAGATTGTATTTGGCGATAGTGTCTTCAGCTTTCTGATAGCCTAATGCGATGTCTGGCAGTTTGCGCGCTATCTCTGTGAGGCGCAGCCGGTTGTTGTAGTATATGGCGTCCTCCACCGAATACACCAAGTAGCGTTGTGCCCGATTATATTCCATCTTGTGGTGCGACAGGTATTCAGCCAGTTCCTGCATTGCGAGATTCTCCTTCAGCGGTATCGACTGGTCTGAGATTGCTGCGAGAATCATGTAGTGCTCATAGTCATCATATCGTTCTTGCATCTCATACACCATGGCAAGGGCACAACACGCACTGGCATATATCCTCTCCGACTTGTCAAGTTTGGATATACAAGCAAGATAATTCTTCTCTGCCTCCTTAAGGTTGCCTAAGTTCCACTGCTTCTCCGCTTTGAAATAGAGTCCGTTGGCTGTGTTTCCTGGTTCTATCATGCACAGGGTGTCAAGATAGGCATCTGCCTTCTTTGCATAGATATCGGCGCGGGCTTCATCCTTGACGTATGCCTCCCACGTGTTGTATATCCATCGCCATGTCTCGTAATAGAGTCGTAAGTTTTTCTTATCGAGTGCAGCAGTATCTACATTTTGCATGGTTGTCTCGGCATCGTTGTAGTGACCTGAGGTGGCGAGGATATATGCATCAAGAATCCTCACCTTATTTATATAGTCGGCTCGATTGAGTTTTTCGGCCAGTTTCATTTCAAGGTCGATATATTTCGAAGCTGAGTCGGAGTTGAACAGGTAATAGTGCTTGACGAGACTATCGCATAGTGCGAATCTGCCTTGCTCGTCTTTGCACTTGTTCAGTTCGACTTTCAAGTCGGCAATTTTCTCCTCCTTGGCTTTAGTCAATTCCTGGCGCTTTGCAAGGCAGGTTTCCAACTCGTCATACAGTTTGTCGTTATGCCCGCTGCACGAAAAGAGAAGTACAAGAGCGAGAAAAACGGTAATTATTCGGTAGCTCATATTGTTATACGTTTGAGTTTGAGGTTGCAAATATAGTAAGCGTCTCCACGATGACGTATTGCATATATCAAAAAACCGCTAAGAGGCGAGCTTAGCGGTTTTCTTTCCATTTGTCAGGCAGAAGCATCCTGTATTTCTCCAAAGGTGTATTAGGAGGCAATGCTGCCGCTTTGTTAATAACGTCCGATATGTATTCGAAGAAGTTCACGC
>JALFIX010000204.1 GCA_022775105.1 Prevotella sp.
CAGAATCACTGAACTCAAAGATCAAATGCTTCCGGGCACAAGTGAAAGGAGTCAGAGACATACCTTTCTTCATGTATCGTTTAGCGACAGTTTTGGGTTAGCATCCGTACACTCTTCCCACAGGGTTTGTCGGGTGCGCCAGAATACTTCACCACAATCTTGTAGTCCCCGGCCTTGTCCATCTTTATCTGATGGCGCAGGCTTCCCTCCTTGTTGGTGCCTGTTTCCATGAATCCGTTGCCTGAGTGTCCGCGCACCTTGTTGCGCTGATTGAACTGATTTGTTATACATGCCTTTATCGACTTGTAATCCATGTCCTCAGCCTCGATTGTTATCGGGCCGTTGTAGGCAGCAGGACTTGCGGGCAAGTCGGCAGTAAGTGTAGAGGACGGCAGATAGTCGGTCTTACGTCCGGTTACATCACCCGAACACTTTACACTGACATCCACGGGACCGCAGTGGCTCACCTCCAAGGTGTAGGTCTTTCTTGAGGCATTCCAGTCAGACTTTACCGTTGCAGTGGCTATGCCGCGTCGCGTCATGGTGTATGAAGGTTGCGAATTCGCTCCAACGATAACAATCTTGTCGGTCACGTTTGTAATGGTGTCGGTGCGGAAGTTGTTGAAGTAGAAGTCGATATGGTCGGCATATTCCCTTACGGCAGCTGCCGACAGCCTGCCCCATGTCATCTGAAGGCTGCGGCAGGTGTTGTATTCCAAGTTCACCGTAGCTTTTGCCGTCGTCCTTGTGTTCAGATAGGTATAGGGAGTGTAGGTGATAAGCTGGTTCTTGTAGCGCGACACATACAGGTCGCCAGTGCTTGTTTCGGGATATTGTTTGTCGAAGGCTTTCACCTTGGCATCCTCGCTGCTCCATACCGTTTTATGCTCCGACTTCTTCACCTGTACCGGTATTGCCTTGGCAAGGTCGTCATACATGCCAATGCAGACGGGAATGGCCGCATAACGTCCGGTCTTCTTGAAGAAGGTGAGGTTTTCATGCCAGTAGCCCGTTCCCTTGCTGTACGGGTCGTTGTCCTGCTTGTATAGTCCGTCGTAGAGCTCTTTCCAAGAGCAGTACTTGTCCTCGTCGCTGCCCGAGTTCAAGTCGGCAATTACCGCTATCTTGGTCTTCTCCACAACTTCCTTGCGTGTGGGGATGTAGAGTGAGCCGTCTATAATCTTGCGGAACATGTCAATCCATGCGTTGTCAAACTCCGGAAATGTGACCCAATTGCGGCGTGTGTAGCCGTCAACTGTAGTTGTGTTTGTCTCCTTGAAACAAGCGTACGGAATAAGCTCGGGGCCATCCCATACGGCACCGCCGTTGACGCAGGTCTGCTCCATCACTGTGCAGATGCCGGCTGAAATGGGGTAGAACTTGCCGTGGCCTTCACCAAGCATCACATCAGTGGCTCCCTTCCAACCGCAGCAGTCGTAGCGAACACCGTAGTTGGTGGCAAGGCCGGAGATGAACGGTGACAGGCAGACACTCTCGGTGTTGTACCAGCATGATGTGGTGGTGTATTTGTAGAGCCAAAGGCATGCCTCTGGATATTTTTGGCAAGCTGAAAGAAGTCGGCTGTTGCGCTTGAGCATTCCGTTGGGAGTAAGCCCATGCGACCAGATGTTGCCGCAGAAACTGATGGTGAGGAAGCCGCCATACTTGTGCGACAACTCTACCAAGTTGGCAAACAGCTCCAATCGTGTTGTCTGTGGGCTGGATGCCAGGTTGTCTTGATTGTCAAACCCCCAAAACTGCTCGCAGTAGTTCCAGCCGAGGAAGTTGGGGTAGTTCTTGAAGAAATACTCAAAGGTGACAAGGTCGGAATCCTTAAGGTGGGTCATACCGCCACTGGCAGGCTGGCACATAAACCACATCTTGTTCTTCTGACATACCGTTGCCCACGACTTGTAGGTCTGCACGGCATCCTGTGGCATCTTATACGTGCCTACACTCGTGTCAAACTGGCACGACATTGAGAGGTTCATGCAGACGTAAGGCTTAATATCGTCAGGCACGAGGTCGATGATTTTCTGCGGGTCGGCAGCATTCCACACGTCGATGTGTACTATCCATAACGGGTGACGCGAGTCAATCGGTCGCCGCTGCTCAACTGCCTGCATATTAAGCGCGCAAAGGCAGATGAGGACAAATAATAACAAAATCTTTTTCATAGCTTGTTAAATTATTAGTTATTAATAAATATCTTCCTGATTTCACCTTTCTTCATACGCACAATGTTGAAACCTTTTTGGAGCGAGGGACGGCGACGACCATCACTGCCGTAGATGGCTACAGGACGGTTGTCCTTGTCGGTGAAGATACCGTCGATGCCGGTATCCACATCGGTATAGAGCTTACATTCGAGCAATATGTACTCTATATAGTCACCCCCGTTGGGGTTACTGAAACGGATGATGTAATTGGCTTCATTATCAATCTTGAACTTGATTCCGTGAGCTTCAGTGGAACTTAGGTCGGCATTAAAGACTCCGTTTGCATTTGGTTCTGCAACGTACTTGTCACTTTTGGCTATGCTCTTGCCTGTTGCCAAATCAATAATCTCCATGACATATTCCGGTTCGCCCTTCCACGCAGCCATATTACACTGTAAATAGTAGTTACCGGGAGAAAGGGTGAGAGAATAGTTATTCTGACTGCCGTACTCTGCATATTGGGAACGCCAATAGAGTCCCTTGCCCTGGAAGCCTGTGAAACCTTCAAATGTACGAGGACCAAGTCCATAAGTGTTGGGGTATTCCTGCACCTCACCACCTATATGCACACATCTCCATCCCTCGGGGAATGCTCCTCCTGCAACATCACTGAAATCGAGCGCCCACATCTGGTGCATACCCTCTGGCACTCCCTCGTCCTCATTCGGTTCATCCGGAGTATCTGGCTCATCTGCCGAACCCTCGGCGAAAAGCGGCTGAAGTATTACGTTGTCATTGGGCATGGTCATTGTATTTGACTTGAAGTAAGGATGTTGGCGCGGATGGAACTCCCATCCCACGAACTTATATCCCTCATCAGCCTTGATATCGAAAGTAACGGTTTCTCCTTCGGCAGCCTCTGTCACATCCGCTTTTGCTGTTCCGTGTGAACCGGGAATAATCGTGACCTTATACTTCTCAGCCGGTGTGTTCTTGGGTACATATTGAATATAGTCAATCATCATATTAATACCCGACGTGTTGTTTACATAAACAGTGTTCTCTCCTGACTTGAGTGTCGCCACGACTGAAGTTTTCAGCCACTGGTTCACTCCTGTCTTCTGTATATCAGCCTGCTGCTTGGTGCCGTTGGCATCAATCTCTATCTTACCCGCCTTCTTGGTAGAGTTGTATTTCACCACAATCTTGTATTCGCCTGTTTCATTCATCTTTATCTGATGGCGCAGACTACCACTTGTATTAGTGCCGGTTTCGATGAATCCGTTACCGGAATGACCGAACACGTTTGCACGGGTATAGTAGGGGTTTGTTATATTAGCTGTAATATTGCGATAGTCCATATCCTCAGCCTCAATGGTCACGGCACCAGAATAGGGCTTGGGTTGAACGGGAAGGTCAGCTGTCAGCTGGCTGGATGGCAGATAGTCAGTTTTGCGTCCAGTAGCAGAACCGCTGCAATTTATCTTTATGTCAACAGGACCATTGTGGCTCACCGATAAAGTGAAAAGCGAGCGGGCAGCGTCCCATTCAGAAGTGACGCTGCCTGTAGTGGCTTCCGTTCTCTTGGTGAATGTGTAAGTTGGCTCTGACTTGGCACCTGTCACGACAATTATGTCAGTGACATTCGCCACGGTGTCAATACGGTAATTGTTGAGATAAAAATCAATATGGTCGGAATACTCACGTATGGCGCCAGAAGACAATTTCCCAAATTCCAACTGAAGTTGGCTGCAAGTATTATAGTCGAGGGTCATACGGGCTTTTGCCGTCTTCTTGCTATTATATATAGAATAAGGAGTATATGCAATCATCTGATTTTTGTAGCGTGAGAGGTACAGATCGCCAGTGTATTTCTCCTGATATTGCTTGTTGAAGTCCTTCACCTTGGCATCCTCTGTAGGCCAAACGTTGTTACGCTTGGATTTCTTCACCTGGAGCGGAATAGCCTTTGCCAAATCATCAAACATTCCTATACATACCGGGATGGCGGCATATCGTCCTGTACTCTTGAAATAGCAGTTGTTGTCCATCCACTGTCCGTTTCCCTTGGCATTGAACGGGTCGTTCTGCTTGTAAATATTGTCATACAGACTTCCCCACGAGCAGTATTTGTCTTCGTCGCTACCAGTGTTCTGGTCGGCAATTACCGCAATCTTGGTATTGCCCACAACCTCTTGGCGTGTGGGAATATACATTGTGCCGTCGAGAATCTTGCGGAACATGTCAAACCAGGCAACCCGCAACTCGGGTTTGCTTGCCCAGTTGCGACGAGTGTAACCATCAACCTTAGTGTCAGGAGTGCTTTCGAAACAAGCATAGGTGATAAGCTCAGGGCCGTCCCATACTGCACCTCCATTGACGCAGGTCTGCTCCATCACAGTGCCTATACCTGCGGCAATGGGATAAGGTTCTTTGTTATTTTCGCCAGCCACGCTGGCCTTTGCACCATCCCATCCGCAATTGTCGTAACGTACACCGTAGTTGGTGGCAAGTCCAGAGATGAAGGGTGACAGACAGACGCTCTCACTGTTGTAGAAACACCACGGTTGGGTATATTTATAAAGCCACAGCACACACTCGGGATGCTTCATACATTCAGACAGCAGCTTGGTGCTGCGCTTGAGCATGGCATTGGGAGTGAGAGGATGCGACCATATATTGCCACAAAAGCTGATGGTGAGGAATCCACCGTATTTATAAGACATCTCGGCAAGACGTCCAAAGAGGTCGATGCGCGACTGCTGTGTACTTGAACAGCGATTGCCCGCCTCATCAAAGCCCCAGAACTGCTCGCAGTAGTTCCAACCGAGGAAATTGGGATATGTCTTGAAGAAATACTCAAAGGTATCCATATCGGTGTCGAGAATATGGGTCTTGCCTCCACTGGCAGGTTGGCATGTAAACCATAGCCCGTTGTGCTGGCACACCGAAGCCCACGACTTGTATGTCTGCACAGCGTCCTGTGGCATCATATATACGGCACGGTCCATATCATACTGACACGACATGGAGAGGTTCATACACACGTATGGACGGATATCATCAGGTATGAGATCTATGATTTTTTGCGGGTCTGCTGCATTCCACACGTCAAAGTGTATCATCCACAGCGGATGGCGTGAATCTATCGGTCGCCTCTGCTTTGCTGCATTCATGTTAAACAAACCAAGACACAGCATCAAAAAGATAAGGACATTTCTCTTCATAAACAGTATTTTTATTTTGAAAACGGTCTTGACCATGCCACTTGTAAGCAGCATAGAGCCAAGACCGTCAGCATTGGTATTATTCGGGATTTGAAATGAAATTCAATTTATTTCAAAGCGTCAGCCACTTTGCCATAAGCAGCCTTACGGTTGAAACCACTATCCCACATTGCTTCGCGGGCATCGGCAAACGAGATTCCATATTGTTTATCCGCAGGAATAATCTTACGGTATTCCGATATGTAATAAGCAAGGTCGTCTGCCTCATCCTCTTCATCACCTATTGGCTTAAGACCAGAAAGACGGATTAACTTGCCTGTATTTGCCAAATCTGTCAACATCATGCTGAATGAAGACTTGTCGAGCTCGGAGGAAGTGAGGACTACATTAATGCCGTCGATACCGGGATTCTGAGCTAAGAAGTCCTCAAGGTCGAACATTACGAACGGGTCGCTGAGATATGTCTCAGAAATAAATGTCTTGAGTTCGCTCTTGCCTGCCTTGGCGATAGAAGCCACCTCAGAAGCATAGCTTTCACCAATGTTGTTGCGCCAATAGTTGTCCGGCTCTGTCACAGGACATTCAGCCACTACCCATGCGTCAACCAAGTCGCCGTAGGTGGCGACAAGAGTGTCAACATACTGCTTCACGTGGTTCATCACGATATCGTGACGCCTGTCGAGAGGATATTCGGTGTAGCCGAAATTCATTGCCTCATACTCCAGTACCATATTGGCAACATAGAAATCGGTGCCAAACTGCACAGGTCCGAACTCTATTGGGAACACACCTGCGTTCAACTCAGCCTCGCTGAGACCGCTGAGACCAGAGAGGTCATATTCATAGTGATTCCATGCGCCAACTGTCATTCCAGTAGTGCCACTGCCGTCGGCACTGAAGCCGGCGCCAATGTCAACGCGGAGCTTCATGGCGAACGAGTTGGCTGAGCCGTCGGTCATTGGCATCATGTCGAAGGAAAGCTTCTTCAGTCCGAGGTTCTTGCGGTTGGAAGGCATGTTGAGGTTGAATGTCACCTGAGGTACGGAGATGCTTGCGCCAGAGATATGCAGACACTGTCCCTTCTCGCCCGTCGGGTCAGCATCTATGGCAATGGTGCCACCAGAAGCTGCGCCGTCGGTGAACATGCGATAGTTGCATGACGAGACATCGTCGGAATTGTTGAAGTCAATCTTGCTCTCAGCACTGTATTTCTCAGCATTGGCTTCCTCGCCGAGCTTTATTGTGGAGAGGTAGGTGGAATTGACCTTGGTGGCACTGAGAAGGGCAGGACCGAAGAGTCTCATGCCATTAGTCCTTGCCACGTCAGCCACCATAGCGGCATCGAAGTTGATGTTGCCTGCATTATCCACGATATTACTATGCTGCAGGATGCCTGTCACCTCAACCTCGTTGAAATTGGTAAGGGTAAGACTATAAATACCCTGCTGTGAGGTCAGGTCGGAGGGAATGATGGTCGTGGCGACCTTCATTCCTTGTGGAGCGTAGGCGGTGAGCACGTCGTATGCCGACAGACGCTCATATTCTGCCTGTGCTTCGGGCTTCTCGGTGCGGAAGTCCGACTCGCGCTCTTCGGCGCATCCCACAGTTAGAAGTGAGATGGCCGATATTGCGATATAATGCTTTATATTCTTCATTGTCATTTGTTATTTTACTGTGAATGTTTCGGATGCTATGCCTCGAGCCTGAAGCACGAGGGTGTCCTTGGTGGCATAGCTGACCTGCTCGTTGAGCTTCACGTTGTAGTCGAGATAGATAACATCGCGGTCCTGGTTGGATATGGCTTTCTTCTCGCCGTTCTCCACAAACCTGCCGCTGCCTGTCACTTCCACGCCGTCGGTGCCACTGGTGATGGTGCATGCGCCATCATTACCGAAGTTAAGGTGCAGTTCCACTGTCTTGTCCTTATTGTCAGCACCCTTGAATGCTAGAGGCAGGCAGTTGCCCGTGAGTGACAGTGTGCTCATCGACACGCTTTCGTCATACTCGATATACTCCTTGTGGCGCAAATTGGTGCTGCTGGTGCCGTTGATGTTCACGTTATCAACACCGCGACGCAGGTAGTAAGCGTGATACGGGTTGACATACTTGATGGCATAGAGCACGTAGTTCTTGTTCTCAAGGATAGAGTCAGCTCCGCTAACGATGCTTGTCATGCGGATGGGCAGCACATAGTTCTTGCCGAGAGACTTCTCGTCTTTGAAGAACTCGTCGGTCAGTTCCACTTCCACACCGCCAAGAATTTTCCCTGCGGGAATGACAATCTGGTCTGAAGCCATCTTGTAATAGTTGGAAGGCAAGATTTCAATAGGATTGCCATCGCTGAAAGAGAGACCTTCGCAGAGAGTCGGGTCAACGGCAATCTTGACAGTGATGTCACGCTTATTGCCGTATGAACCTCCCATGGTGGCAGTCACTCTCACCTTGTGCTGATTGTCGAGTGTGAGGTCAACCTCCTGGTCCTTGCCCAACTCAACGGTGCGCACAGGGTACTGTTTTGCGAAATACACCGTCTGATATTCGAAGTCGTCAAACTCAGGGTTGCCCGACTCGCACGATGTCATCGCAAGCGCCGCAACTGCGGCAAACATTGAATATATTAACTTTTTCATATAATTCCAAATAAAAGTTTCGTATTTGAACTTTAATTCTTTAATCTTTTAATTCTTTAATTTCAAGCTTTGCTCGACCTCACCATCCCTTGTTCTGCTTGAGATTGCTGTATTTCAGTGTCTCGCTGTAAGGAATAGGTCCATAGTACATGTAATCCTTGTAGTTGCGGTGCTCCACGTCGATATAATTCACGTCGTAGTCGTTGATGTCAACACCCTTGGCTGTCTCGTTGAGATTGGCCTTCCAGCGACGGAGATCCCAGAAGCGGAAGCCCTCGAAGCAAAGCTCAAGGCGACGCTCGTTACGAATCAGCTCGCGCATCTTGTCCTTGTTGTCCTTAATACTCTCAAGATATGGGTCTTCACCACCGATACCAAGTCCGGCACGCTTGCGGATAGCCTTGATGACATCATAGGCTGAATAGCCGTGTCCACCATTGTTTGTAGGACCGAATGCCTCGTTGGCAGCATCAGCATAGTTGAGGAAAATCTCGGTAGAGCGTATTCTCGGATTGAAGTGAATCTTACCGTTCTTTGTTGCAGGGTTGCAGTTCACACTCTGGCGCAAGCGCTTCTTCATATAGTAACCTGTACGAGTGGAGGTCTCTATGAAGTTCAGACCGTCCTTGCCTGCTTCAGAACCAGTGTAGATGGGAGTATTGGACGGACCGGCTACCTTTCCATTGCAGAGGATATACTTCAAGAGGCGCGGGTCGCGGTTTTCGAAGGGGAAGTCGGAGTCAAACTCGTCGCTTGCGCTGATAGGATAACCGCTTGCCATCGGGAAGGCATCAACGAGATTCTGTGTCGGGTTGGTACGTCCCTTACCGAAGAGCGACGGCGGATAGTTGTATTCCTCCAAAGAGGTGCTTGCACCGCCTACGTTCTCACGCCAGATGATTTCCTTTGTCACCGAACCGGCAGCAAACTTGTTGATTTCCGAGTCGTTGTCATAATATGTCACACCATTGGGGTCGAGACCGTCAAGTCCTCCAAGCACATCAAGCACCTTGGCTGCAGCGTTGGCGGCATCCTTCCATGTGGCGGTATTGGAGTCGGCATAGAGAGGAGAGGCTGCCAAGAGGGTAAGGCGCGAACGGAACGACTTGGCAATGAGTCCGCTGAAGAGCAGACGGTTGTAGTCGCCGAAAGCACGGTTATATACTCCAAACTGAGTGGTGATGCTGCGATACTTTGCAGGAACATCATCGTCAGTCTTTGCGTCGCCATAAACATCGGGAAGCAGTTCCTCTGCCTTCTTCAGGTCGCTTTCAATCTGCTTGTAGATGTCGGCGAATGTGGCGCGTGGCTGGTTGAAGTCAGCCGATGCGTCCTGGAACTCAAGGAGCAGTGGCACACCAAGATATTCACCGTCGTTGCTTACACCTCCGTGGGCACGCAGCAGGTAGTAGTAGTGGAGGGCACGCAATCCGTGGGCTTCACCCATAGTGCGCATACGATAGAGTTCGTTGGCGGCGGGATCCTTCACGTAGTTCACCTTATCTCCATTGGCGATGTAGATATTCAGATACTGTATGGCAGCCAAACTCCTACCCCAACAGTCGATGGGATTATAGTTGGAGGTCCATGAACTAGTGGCCATCTTCATCATGCTGTTGGTCTTGTCGTTGGTCACGGCATCGTCTGTCGCCCAGTCGGTATTGTCATAATATCCTGGGATGGCAGCATATCCGTCCATAAGGAAGCTCTGACCGAAGTTGTTGTCAGTCTCCATCATCGACAAGTCCTTGAAGTTGTCCTTGGCAGGCTCGAAAAGGTCATCACAGCTGGTGAGAACCATCGTCGCAGCCATTGCTATAAAAATATATTTCTTCATTGACATATTATTTTAAAAGTCACAAGAACTTTAATTCTTTAATTTTTTAATATTTTAATCTCAAGTTCGCTTAGAACTTGATTGTCGCACCGAGGTTATAGAAGCGGCACTGGGGACTGCCAAGGCTCATCTCCATGTGCTTGCGCTCCTTGGAGATGGTAAGCAGGTCGCTTCCACTGAGATATACGCTCAAGCCCTTGACTATCTTGTTCTCAAACCAGCTGCTTGGCATGTCGTAGGTAACCTGCACCTTGTCGAGCTTGAAGTAGTTGGTCGAGTACTGCCAGTAGGTTGAGTTGCGGAAGTTGTTGTCGCTACCCGTTGTGGTCAGACGAGGATAGGTGGCTGTAGATGCCGTCTCAGGTGTCCATACACCGAGCACCACCTCCGAGTACTTCTTCTCGCCGTTAATCCAGTAGTATGAGCTGTTCTTGTAGCCGATACCGCCAGCCTGTCCTGTACCACGTGCGAAGAAAGTGAAGTTCTTCCACTTCAGGGTAAGGTTCATACCATAATAATATGTAGGAGTACCGTTACCGATGTTAATCTGGTCGTTGCTGTCAACTACACCGTCACCGTTGATGTCCTTGTACTTCAGGTCGCCGGGTTTCACCTCACCAAACTTCTGCTCTGCATGAGAATCGATGTCGGCCTAGTCCTTGAAGTAGCCTTCGCATACGTATGCCCAAGAGCCGTAGAGCGACTGACCCTGACGGTTGAGGTAGGTGTTGTCACCATTGTTCTCGTCACGCACGAGAGCCTTGTTCTTGGCAAGACCGCCCACAAGACCGAGAGAAACCTCAACCTCACCAATCTTCTTGTTGAATGTCACGTTGTAGTCGATACCCTGACGACGGTCGGCATTGTAGTTCATGTAGGGCAGGAACGAACCGAGGGCGTTGTAGTATGAAGGATAGTAGGTGGCGCTACCTCTTGCCAGCAGTCCGTTGGTGTCCTGTGTGTAGAGGTTGATGTCAAATGTCACGAAGCGGTTGAAGAGCGAACCTTCGAGATTGACACGCCATTCCTTGCGGTTCATCATCTTCATGTCGTCATTGCCTCCCTGCTTCATCAAGTTATACCAGCCGCCGCCTTTTCCGTCGGCCCACTGCTGATAGACACCCTGGAAGTTGTAGGTGGATTTGTACATATAGTACTGGCTCACGTCGAGGTCCTGATAGATATTTGAGTATGCTGCGGAGAGCTTCAGGTCGTCAATCCACTTCACGTTCTGCATGAACTTCTCCTTGCTCAGGCGCCATCCGAGGGCGAATGAATGAGAGAGTGCGTTGCGGTTGTCCTCCGGCATCTTGGCAGAGTGGACGAGTGAGAGGCCGAGCTGTGCGTAGTACTGGCGTGCGAAGTTGTAGTCGAGGTTCAAGCCGAGGTTGAGGTTGCTTGTGCGGTGTGCATCGCTACCCTGACCAAGACCGTCGTCGCTGCCGTGGTCGGCATCCTTTGCCTTCTGTATCTGGAATCCCCAGCCCACGAGAGTTGCTGAAACGTTGTGTACATTATTAAACGTACAGTTGTAGTCAAACTGTGCCGAGAACATCATAGTCTGGTTGTCGCTCGAACTACCCACAAACTCGTTGGTTGACTGCTGGTCCTTGTTGTACTGCTTCAGGCCGACAATCATGTCCTTGCCGTTCATGTTTGCCCATATAGGCTCATACACTGCATACTGAAGTTTGTAGCCCTCTGAATAGTAATCCCAGTAGTCGATATCGAAGGCTGTGCGGAAGCGCAGACCCTTGGTAATCATCGAGAGGTCGGCATCAAGCGCAATCTTGAACATGAAGTCACGATACTTGTCGCGCACATATCCTGCGAAGTTGGCATCACCCAACATACTTGTGGTATTTGTGGAGAGACCGCCAAGCAGATACTTGTCACCTGGCTTGTAGTTGGCATTGGTGATAATGTTCTGGATGTCAATGTTGTTCGGGTCCATCCTGTCGATGGGCAGGAGAGGGTTATACCAGTTGGGGCGCAAGTTTGCAGCCTCACCCCAGAAGTCTCCACGGCTTGTGTATCTGTCTTCGACGATTACACCCACATTGGTTGATGCGACCAGCCAGTCTGTGATGTCGAGATCGACATTTGCAGTCACGTTGAACTTCCAGTTGTTGTCGTTCTTGTGGTCGCCCACCTTGATAAGACCATTGTTGTAGCGTGCGCCGAAGTTGGCATAGTAGCGTGCCTTTTCAGTTCCGCCAGTCACCTCACCGATTACTTCAGTTTTGTTAAACACCTTGCGCAGGTTGTCGCTGTTGTAGTATTTGAGGTCAGGATACCGGTCGGGATCAGTGCCGGCAGCCGTGTTGTAGATGGTCACGTCGTCATACTTTGGCTTCAGTCCGTCGTTCTCGCAAGCCTGGTTGTAGTAGGTCATATACTCTGCGGCATTGAGATACTGCGGATAGGACTTTGGAACATAAAGGCCAGTGTTGACACGGAGGTCGATTGACATAGGCTGTGCCTTACCACGCTTGGTGGTGATGAGTATGGCACCCTTGGAGGCACGGCTGCCATAAAGGATTACGGCACTTGCTGCCTTCATCACGGTGATGTTCTCAATCTGGGTCGGGTCAACCTTCGATGCGTCGCGGGGCATACCGTCAACGAGTACGAGAGGCCACTGCTGCCATGTGGTGCCTGAATAACCGCCCACAAGGCTCTGAAGACCATCGAGACTACCCTGGTTGTAGTCTTTCTTTATCAGCTCCTTGACGTTCACCTGGTCAACACCTCCGAGCAGGTCCTGCTTGTCCTTTTGGCGAAAGGCAAGGTTGACCTTGGTTGTGTCGGCGTCTTCGGCTGCCACCGTCACGCATGAGGGTGCGAGGGCGATGACCATCATAGCTGCCAATTTGTTTATCTTGTTTATCTTCATAATCATAAAATAAGTCGTAAACGAACTTTAATTTTTTAATATTTTAATTCTTTAATTTCGAGCATCGCTCGACCTTACCATCCGGGGTTCTGCTCGAACTCCTCGAACATGTCAACGTCATTGCGGAGGAACGGAAACCAATAGTGCTTCTCAGTGTAGTTGCGCTGCAAAATCACTTCCTCGCGGAGGTTGAGCACGTGGGCGTTCTGCGGGTCGGCATATATTTCATCAGCCTTAGAACCACGGTCGAAATAGACGGCCTTCTTCTGGTTGTAAGGAGCCTTGTCGAGCAGGAGCCAGCGACGCAGGTCGGTGAAGCGGTGTCCCTCGAACGAGAGTTCCACGGCACGCTCACGGCGAAGCTCTTCCATAAACTTGTCAACAGAACCAGTATAAGCTGCATCCACATGTCCAACGCCTGCACGGTCGCGGATGGTATTGATGGCATCGAGGGCGTTCATCGAGAAGCCGCCTGCCGTGGCAGTCAGTGAGCCATATCCGTTGGCTACTGCCTCTGAGTACATAAGATATACATCGGCGAGACGCATCAGCTGAAGCCAGAATCCAACACCGTCACGATAACCGTCGGTGGTATTTAACCACTGGTGGCAGAACTTCTTGTTCATATATCCGGTCATATTGGCCTTGGTTGGGTTGTTGGTACGCATCTTACCATTGGTATAGAGGCTGGCGTAGCACTTCTCCTTGTCATTGCCGAATGCAGACATGTTCTTCACCACGTTCACTCCGTCATAGATGAAGTTGTAGTAGAAGCGCGGGTCGCGGTTGCGCCAAGGATATTCCGGGTCGTAACCACTTTCGGGGTCTGCCTTTGTGATGTCCTTGATAGGCTTTCCGTTAGCCATACCGAAGAGGTCAACATATCCTGCTGTCGGGAAAATCTTGATACCTGAGGCAAGAATCTCATTGGACATCCAGTCGTTGATCTGGTTCCAACGATAACGACCCATACCACCGCGTACGTCCTCGAAGAAGATGGCTTCTTTCAGACCGGGGAGCTTGTCACCCTGATTGTAGGTGATGAACACATCCTGATACTTATCCCAAGGAGCGAGTTCGTAACGACCAGTCTCCTTGCAGAGCTTAAGTGCCTGACCGAGAGCCTCGGCAGCACGCTTGCAGTAGTCAGCATTATATGTTGCGCTACCACCCGATGCCTTGTTCATCAACGGCGAACCGGCGAAGAGCAGGTTCTTGCCAAGGAAAGTGAGAGCCATAATCTTGTTGATACGCAGGTTGTTGTTACCGAGAGTGGCCTTACCTACTGTTGTCTGGTCCCAGTCCATAGGCAGAAGGTCGGCGGCATGCTGCAAGTCGGCAGCAGCCTTGTCGGCTGTCTCCTGATAGGTGAGACGCGGCAGGTTGAGAGGCTGTCCGGCGAGGTCACGGTCGATATACGGCAGACCTCCCCAGTATTGCATCAACATAAAGTGGAAGAATCCACGGAAGAAGTAGAGCTGACCCTCGATGAGGTTGCTCTCTTCGGGAGTGGCCTTTACAATCTTGTCGAGAGCGGCGATACCCATGTTTGCCTTGCGGATTCCATGCCAGCAAAAACCATAATAGTGGTTGTGGCTTCTGTGGTCTGGATTGTTCACGGTGGAGTAACCATTTCTCCAATGGCTATACTCACGTGTGTTCCACTCCCAGTAGTTGCCCTCGTCAATGTCGTTGGCAAAGAAGCGCGGACGGTTTCCCGGCTCAATCATTTCCTCCTCACCATAGTTCCAGCAACTGTGCCAGTTGCTGGCGGTAATCATGGGAATGCAGTTGTACAGCTCCTCTATAAAACCCTGGAAGTTGGTGTAGTTCTTATAGGGGTCAGTAGGCAGAATGTCACTGCCAGGTGCCTTGTCGAGATAGTCGGTGCACGAGGAGGCAAGTGGCATTGCCAGTACAAATGCTATAAGTGACTTAATATATTTTTTCATAATATTCAATATTCAATATTCATTTTTCATTCTTCACTCTTCATTCTTCACTCTTCATTTAAAGAGTTACGTTCACACCGAGGTTGAAACGACGCATGGTAGGATAAGCACCTGAACCGCCGCCACCGCTGAAGTTTGACTCACGGTCGTCGGGCATATCAGTCCAGAGGAGCAGGTTGTCGCCATTGAGATATACTCTCAGTGACTTGAGATTGAGCTTCTGGATAAACTTGCCTGTGAAGGTGTATGCAATCTCAACATTCTTCAGACGTACGTATGAACCGTCATAGAGATAGCGTGTTCCGTTGCCGCCGGTAGGCATTGTCGTACCGTAACGAGGCAGGGTAAGCTCGCCGTCAGGATTGTTGATTGTAAAGTAGGAACCCTCGACAAACGCAAGGTTACGGTTGCGGTTGAATGTCGGGAAGTCAACATAACGTGTCACGTTGGTAACTCCATAGAACTGTGCAGAAACCTGGAAGCCCTTGTACTCAAATCCAACTGTTGTTGAATAGGTGTTCTGAGGTATGCCCGAGTACTTGTAAGGAGCCTGGTCGTTGTCGTCGATGATACCGTCACCGTTGAAGTCCATGATGAGGTAGTCGCCGGCAAACTTAACGTCCTCATTGGAGATGCGCTCAGTGCTACCATAGATGTCATCCCAAGACTTTATGAAACCATAATCGAGATAAGTGAGGGTCTGACCGATGGAATATCCTGCTGTCTTGCGATAAGCAGGCTTAAAGGCAGGGTCATCGGCAAAGAGCACCTTGTTGGTGGCATGGGTCATATTGAAGTTGGCATACACGCGTATTTTGTTGGGGAATACATAATTGCTGCGCAGAACAAGTTCATAACCCTTACTCTCGGTCTCACCGATGTTACGTGTGGGAGCTGTATCGCCGAAGAACGAAGGAACACTCTGGCTGCCACCGGAGAGAAGGATATCGGTACGGTGGTCCTTGAACAAGTCAAACGAACCGGCGAGCAAGCCCTTGAAGAAAGAGAAGTCAACACCGAAGTTCTTCTTCTCAACATTCTCCCAATGGATGTCGGGGTTACCAATACGCGTAGGCGTATATATAGTATAAGGTGTATTGGCAAGTGGTGTACCCATTTGGGCATTGCCGCCATAGCTCCACTGGTCTGAATAGAGCCAGCGTCCACCCACGTTGTCGTCACCAATCTTACCCCATGAACCACGGAACTTGATCATATCGACGTTCTTGATATCCTTAAGGAATGACTCGTTGGTTGGCATCCATCCGAGAGACACTGAGGGGAAGAAATCGAAGCGGTTGTTAGGACCAAACTTCTCAGAACCGTTGTATGCTCCGTTGAACTCGAAGAAGTAACGCAGGTCGTAGTTGTAGGTTGTTCGGAATACCCAGTCCTCACGGTAGTGGGCGAACTCGCTACCGGATGTGGTTTTCTCACGTGAGAAGAGTCCCATGGCAGTCACATCGTGCTTGCCAAACTGGCGTGCGTAGTTGAGCTGCAGGGAGTAGTAGATTTTACGGTATGTGGCATTCTTGTCAACGCTACCTGCCGTGAGGTTCCATCTGTTGACATCCTGCTTGTCCTCACCGTTGGTACCGTTCCATGACTCGGCGCCTGTCTCGGGGTTAATGTACTTCTCGGGGAAGGTCTCGAACGAACTGTCGTTGATACCACGTCCTGTCTCAAGGAAGGTGTTGTCGAGAGAGAAATTGGCCTTGAAGCTCAAGCCCTTTGTAACGAAGTCGAGCTTCTGGTTGAGGATGAAGTCGGTGTTCAAGCGGGTGGTGGTGCGCTTCTCAATACCTGAGTTGGCAAGCAAAGCCATAGCATTGGGGGCATCTGCACGCGAAGGACCGAAGTAACCCCATGTACCGTCTGAATAGATAGGACGGAAGGCATCGGGAGCTGTCTGATATACAGATGACCAGTGACCATCGCTGGTAGTGCCGCCCCAAGGAGAGGTGCGCACGCCGTTGCTACCGAAGAGATTGACAGAGAAATCTGTTGTGCCAGTAAGCTTGAAGTCAATATTCGAGCGCATGTTCACGCGGTTGAAGCCGTAACCGGCCTGATAACCACGGTTGTTCTTGAACTCCTTGAAGAGGTCACCCTCGTGGATATAGTCAACGGCAGCATAGTACTTGACGAACTTGGTACCACCGGTGATGTTGGCATTGAGGTTATAGGACATTGTGCTGCTGCGGAAGAGTTCATCCTCCCAATCGACATTGGCATAGCGGTCCCATTCCTCATCATTGGCAGGATTACGATACTTGTCGATGATGGCCATCGGCTTCACGCCGCCCCATGCACCTGCGCCGTTCTTTGCAAATTCGCGCTGGAGCACGCGGTTCTTGAGCATAAATGTGTCGTAGGAGTCATACTTCTCAGGCAACTTCGAGGCAACCTTCATTGTCATGTTGGCCTTGAGATTAACCACTGCCTTTCCTTCCTGTCCGCGCTTAGTAGTAATAAGGATAACACCATTGGCACCCTTCACACCATACACGGCTGTGGCGGAAGCGTCCTTGAGCACAGAGATACTTGCTACCGAAGACACATCGACGCTCGACATCGGGCGCTCGATACCATCCACGAGCACGAGTGGGTCTGAGTTGTTCCACGAGGTCTGCGTACGGATGATAATCTTCGGCTCTTCCTCACCAGGCATACCAGTAGAAGAATAGGTGATAAGACCGGGGAGGTTACCCGTGAGGGCTTGTCCAAGGCTGCTCACACCCTCGTGCTTCTGCAGCACCTTCTCGTCGGTCTGGGTGATGGCTCCAACCACCGACACTTTCTTCTGCTGACCATAACCCACAACAACCACCTCATTGAGGAGTTTGTTGTCCTCGGTCATTTTGACACGGATGGACTTTTTGTTGCCCACCTTTACTTCTTCGGGATTCATTCCTACGTAAGAGATGACCAGCACCGAATTTTGAGAGGGTACCTTCAACTTGAAGTTACCGTCGAAATCGGTCACTGTACCAACGGAAGAACTTCCCTTTACTTTGACGGTAGCGCCGATGATGGACTCGCCATTGCTATCGACTACCTGTCCCGTCACTTCGACACCCTGCTGAGCACTTGCCGTGGCAGCAAAGAAGAGAAGCATCATCAGTAGCGGGATTGACCGTCTGATCAGTTGTTTAACTTTCTTCATTGATCTTCTTGTTTTTTTGGTAAATACTATTAAATTTTAGAATCAATTCTGGGTTGTTTTCATCTGCATTAACAGATTTGCGCTGCAAAGGTAAAACAATATTAATATATAAGCCCCGAAAATCGTTTCAGAAGGTTTCAAAATCATTTCAACCTCAAAAAACTTAGTATAAACCAATGAGAATGTTTATATATGTTACATAGATGTTACATTTGTCAAATTACGCCATTTCATAATAGCCGAAAACCCAAAATCAGCTCATTTTGTTGTAGATTTGTTACATTTCGGAAAAAACAAAAAAACATTTGATACTTTTTTCACCTTATAATATAAATATAATAACTAACTTTGCACGCAAATCAATCGAATCATTTAATTTTTTTGTATGAATATGAAACTTAAAGCTACTCAGGGATTGAAAACCCTACTGATGATGATGCTCCTAATCGCAAGCATCTCCGCGACGGCACAAGAGCGCCGTCCCATTGACTCACGCCACCCACTGTGGCTCGTGCATGTTGACGTGTGGAACAAGGCCGACCCACAGAAGATTATCGACCTTGTGCCCGATGAAATCAAGCCTTTTGTATGTATGAACCTGTCCATGTCGTGCCAATACGACAAGGAGAAAATGGTGTATAAGATGCCGCAGGATGCCGTGCAGACATATAAGTCGTGGGCATCGGTGTGCCAGCACAACAATATGTGGTTTATGCTCTAGCCTGCAAGTGGAGGTATGGGACACCTGCTCGACTCCGACCTCACCACCTACGAATACTTCTTCAAGCGCTATCCAAACTTTCTCGGATGGAATTTCGCCGAACAGTTCTGGGGGTTCGACGAAGTGGATAATCCGGCATCGGCAAAGCAAGCCGAACGCATCGCCCTCTTCGCCAAGTTGATGGAGATGTCACACAATTACGGCGGACTGCTCACCATCAGTTTCTGCGGTAATATATGGTCGCACTTGCTGTCACCAAACGGTATGATGAAGCGCGATCCAAACCTGCTTGCCGTCTGCCGCAAATATCCCGAGGCTATACTTTGGCTCTACAAATACACCACCTCGTCATGCTGGTATAACAACGAGAGTGTCACCATATCGCCGTTTATCTCGGGATTGGCCAACAACTACGGTGTGCGCTACGACAACTGCGGATGGAACGGCGCACTCGAAACGCTCATCAGCAAGGACCACGGCAAGAAATATCCAATAGCCGCAGGTATAGCTCCCGTGATGGAACAGACCTGTGTTAACGGAGGTGCCGTATGGGACGGGCCTGAGCTTATATGGACAGAGGACTTCAGGAATCTCAACAACACCACCGTGGATGGATACCAGCGTCGCAACTGGGGTTACTTCGACGGTTTCCCCAACGTGTGGATAGACATGTGGAAGAAAGTGCTCGACGGTTCCCTGTATATACCCACTCGTGAGGAGGTTGTGGGCAAGACCAAGATTGTGGTTGTCAACAATGTCACTTCGGGCAGCGATGAGGACAAATATGCTGCATGGGGATCACTCTATGACAATATCTATAAGCAGGATGACCCCTTCAACCGTGGCAACGGACAATGGATGGACAATTTCTGCTATTTTAAGAAGACAGGACGTTACGCCACTATTCCCGTTTGCGTGGAACTGTATGACGACCTGGCGAAGACTATCCCTGTGCAGGTGATGAAGTCAAAGCGCACTTCCACCTGGCCTAAAGAAACGGCAAAGAAGAAGGCTTTCGACGAGCAATATCCCGAGATAAGCACCGGCGACCTATTCGTCTCAAGGTTCCGCAACCAGATTATCACCTACACTCCTTATACATATTTCAATAACAAGACCACCGCAAGTGCCGACGTCCCACTGCAATACAACACATGCGACAAATTACAGTTGACATGGGGAAAGCTCTCCTCGGGAGCCATACGTGAGTATGCCGACCACATCGACTTCTATCTCAACAACTTCCGAAACGACACCATAGACAACGTGCTCGACAAGATTGTCATCACTGGGGCAAAAACTAAACCTTCATATACAGCCACCAAGCGAGTGAATGCCACACTCACCCACTCCGACGAATGGGACGAAGCCACAGGCACATATACCATAAATATGTATCACAATGGTCCGGTTGACATCTGCGTGAAATGCGAGGGAAATGCCACAGGTCGTGCCACTGACTATCTTCCCGCTACTGCCCTTACCGCAGATATGCCAAAAATGCCTGAGGACTATTTCGGTCCCATAATCATTGAGGCTGAGGATATGGACTATAAGTCAGTCACTTGTATTCTTGACCCTTACGGACAGCGCGGAACCGTATATGGACATTCAGGTAACGGCTTTATCGAGACAACAGTAAGCAAGGCAGGCGCACTCCGCCATACCATCACGATGAAAAAGGGTGGAGACTACAACCTTGTCATCAAATATAACGCATACAACAAGGCTGGAACGCTCGACGTGGAACTCAACGGCAATACTCAAAAGGCTGAAATCAAGAAGACCGAGAAGAACCTTTGGCAAAAGGTGTCGCTTCCTGTCACTCTCAAGGAAGGCGAAAACACACTCAATCTGAAGAACACGGAGGGAATTAAGATGATGATTGACTATATCGAGTATGTTCCTGCCAATGAGCCTGTGGAGAAGTTCTCTATCGCCATTAACGAGGGCAAGCACGGAACGGCAAAGCCCAAGGTGGAAACAGCTGCCGAAGGCGAGACTGTTGCCTTCGACATCACTCCCGACGAGGGTTATGAGTTCTCCGGATGGTATATCCATCCCCGCCAGCATCCGTTCTTCAATGAGGACGGCACTATGGTGATGCCCAACGACAACGTCACGCTCACTCCGCTCTTCTCGAAGATAATTGACAAGTCGATAGTCTATACACTCGATTTCACAAACGTGAGCGAAGGCACTATCCCCGTAGGATGGCAAGCCACACAAGGAGGGGAAGAAGTGCATGAATACCCAAACAGCTACGGTTCGGGAGCACGCACATTCACCGGATTCGGCGGATGGCAAGAGCGCGGATTCTATTGGCGCGAGGTATCGGCAAAATACGGTATGCAGGACGACTATCCCCTCACGCTTGCTCCTGGAAAATATAAGCTGACATTCGTGATGGCAGCATGGAAGGGTGAGCCTCTTTATAATGTAAGCATTGAGGACACGGCGGGAGAAATATATGCCGAGGAAAGAGGATTGCTGTCCGCTCCTAATGCCAACGGCAACAAGTCCGCCGACCTGTCATCGGCAGAGAGACACATCCTGGAATTTGAAATCACAGACGAGACCGATTATGTCATAGCTTTCACAACGGAAGGTTTCAGCGAGCACCTTCTTCTCGAATGTGAACTGCGCAACCTCTCCGATACTGGCATAGGCAACGTCTTCTCCGACGACGATGCAGTGACAGAGGTTTACGGTATGGACGGCATCAAGCGCAATGCCCTCAAGCGAGGATACAACATACTGAAGATGAAGAGCGGCGCAACGCGCAAGGTATTCATCAAATAATGAAATACACCAAATAAGTTAACAACAATCATCTTTTGCCGCAATTAGTTATTTATTACTTCTTGCGGCAAAAGATTCCCAAATTACCTAAACCTCAAATATCTTGCCATTCTTTTTGCGCTCGCGCTCCTTTTTCATATCCGAGGTGAAGTTCAGCACTGCGTATGTGATGACACCTACCACAATGCCGTCGCTGATGCTTCCGATAATCGCCATAACGAGGATGACAAGCACCGAAGGTATGGCCTCTACAGGGTCGGCAAGATTGATATGACGGATGGCTGAGAACATTTGCACACTGACCATCAGAAGGATTGCGCCGGTAACCACTCCCGGTATTGCAAGGAATAACGGCGAGAAGAATATGGCAAGCAAGAAACACAATGCTGTGACAGCCGAAGTCACTCCTGTGCGCCCGCCTTCGGCAACTCCAGCCGCGCTCTCAAGATAACTCGTACAAGTAGATGTGCCGAATATGCCGCTGAGAAACGAGCTAACCGCATCCACCTGCAATATGCGCGACATGCCAATCACTCGTCCGTTGGGGCGCGTCATGCCGCTCCTGCTCAACACTCCCAACACCGTGCCGATGGTATCGAACATGTCGAGGAAGAGTATCGACACCACACACACCAGCATGTCTATCGAGAATATGTCAGCACTAAACTCCATCTCGCAGAACAAAGGCAGGGGTGAATCAGGCATCTTCACCAAACTGTCCAAATGTGTCAATCCCATGGGGATGCCTAATATCGTTGATGCAAGAATACTGAAGAAGATGGCTCCATGCACCTTGCAGATAATGAGTACGCCCGAGACAAGCAGACAAATGGCAAACAGCTGCTTCTCCGGTTCAGTGACTATACTTGCAAGCGAGATAATGGCTGTGGTGTTGTCGGTCATTCCCGCGCTCTTCAGTCCAAGCGACGCAAGAAAGAACCCAACCCCGACGCCTATGGCACTGCGCAGCGATATGGGTATGCACTCCACTATCAACGTGCGCAACCCGGAAAACGACAATATCGAGAACAGCACTCCCTCTATTAATATTGCCGTAAGTGCGAAGTGCCATGAATAGCCCAATGTGGTACACACCGTTCCGCTTATAAAATAAAGCAGTCCCACTCCTGGCGCCACGGCAAGAGGCCGCTTGGCATATACAGCCATAAGGAGTGTGGTCAACATGCTCACCAAGGCAGTGGCAGTGAACAGCGCGTCAACTGGGAATGGGTCGTCCTTCCCCCCCACACCAGTGAACACCTTTGGCGCAAGGGCGAGGATATACGCCATTACAATGAACGTACTAAAGCCTGCAAATATTTCAGTGCGCAGAGAGTGAACGTTAGGTTTGAATCCAAATAGTCTATTCAGCATTTCTCTTTTGTTTTCCGGGAATGATTAAGTTTAATATTATACCTGCCACAAAAGCAAGTGTAAGCGATGACAATTGGGTGTTACCCACCTGAATGCCACCGTCGCACAAGAACTTTACGCCTACGGAAATGGCCAGCACGGTGATGATGATTACAAGCGAGCGGGGTTCAACACGCCCATTGCCCACTATGCCTATCGTGCGCCATCCCACCATAATAACCATACAATACATCACCAGCGTGATGCCGCCAATGACTGCTATGGGTATCGACCCGATAAGGGCAGCCACCTTAGGCGAGAATGAAAGGAATATCATTGCCACTGCTGTTATGCGCAGTATATATGGGTCGCAGATGCGGTTTAGCTGTATGAGTCCTGTAGTCTGTGTGTATGGCGTATTCATCGGAGCGCCGAACACTGAGGCCATTATGGTAGCCAGCCCGTTGGCACTCAACGTGCGAGGCAGCCCGACAATGCGCATGTAGTCAATCTTTGTCGTACGGCTTATGGCAAGCATATCCGAGACATGTTCCCCCACTGATATCAGGGCAAGCGGAATGACGGTTTCCACCGTTGTCAGTATAAGATTCATGTCAATTTTCTCAAGCACTCTGAAAGCCATGAAATTATCATCAAATGGCTGGGCAAGATATGGGACACTGAGCAAGACATCCGTGTTAAAGCCACCACGGAAGCATGCTACCGCAAGCCCCGCAACCACACCCACATTTATTGACATCATACGGCATGCCCCCTTGCAAAACACCTGCGCCACGACAATAGCCGCAACTGTAGTCATTCCTGTTATCCAGTCGGTCTTGATGGAATACGTTGTCGAGAAAAGCATGTCGATACCCAATGCCATGATGAAAGCACCGGTAAGGACGGGCGGGAAGACGCGCGTTATCCTTTCGCGCGACACAAAGCGCAGCAACTGGGCTATAACAAGATATATTACACCAATGACAAACACCCCGAGACAAACGTAACTCAATGCCAGGCTGTCTTGGATACCGGCATCCAGGCATACCTTGCGGATGAATGCCATACCGACAAGAATAGTAAACGAACTGCTTAAATAGAGTGGTATCTTGCCTCCAGTGAAATAATGGAAGACAAGCGTCGCCACTCCCGAAAACAACAATGCCATTGGAATGGGCAAGCCCAAGACAATAGGAACGAACACCGTGCCCGCGAAAACCGCCAACAGATGCTGGAATGCCAATCCGTATTGCATCATTTGCGGCATATTACTCGTGTTGTGAATCATACCCATACCAGTCTTTAGATTTTCAATACCGATTCCACATCCGACAGTGTCTCCATCTTGTCAAGCCTTGCCGACACCTCGTCGATATTCTCAACCACACGTTTCAGTTGTTCACATCCGTCATGAATAACCTTCACCACCTCCTTGCGCTGTTCTTCATCCATAGCCAGGTCATCGCTTGCAAGCAACTGCACGAAACCATACATCTGATGAAGCGGGGTGCGTATCTCATGGGCAAGGTTCTTGGTGTATAATGACTTCATCCGCGACTCGTGCTCGGCAAAGTCCCTTGCCTCCTGCAGCAGCTTGTTGGCTCGCTGCATGGCCTGGTTCTTGCGCTCAAGCATCATCACATTCTTGTGATGGCGTTCTTTGATACCCCACATAAAGAATATCATTATCACGCATATTATGACACAAAGAGAAAGGAAATTCACCTTCGACCTAATTTGTAATAAGGCTATCTCTTCCTGAAGCTCGGCTATTGTGTTGTCTGCCAAAGCCATAGAGGATATACTTAATGCCAGGAGCATCAAGCAAACCCTAATCATTTTAGTTTCATCTAATTTAAAGAAACACATAAATACAGAAAATATTGGTTATACGTTATTTTTGCTGCAAAATTAGTCATTATTTCGTTATTTTGCAAACAAACGCCCAACTTTTTCTTATATTTTTATTATTTTTAAGTATTACGCGAATAATTGCGACTATCTATGAAGAATTGAAAAAAAAGCAATGGCAGCCAGAGTTGGCTGCCACTATTATTATTTTTCTATTATACGATAACGTCCGCTGAGGTGCATTAGGGCGAAGAGACGGACGAGGCCATCGTAGTAGGCGTCGAAATAGCCATCGTCGTAGGGCTCATGGCGGGAGTTCCACAGACGGTCGATGAAATCACGGCTTTTCACATGGGTGGCAGCCAAGGAGACTGTTGCCGACGTGGCAACCAAACCGACGGAATGGCGCAGACGCTTGTAGCCCCCGGCATCGAGAATGTCGTCGGGCTCGCTGCCGTCGATGTTGTATTGATCGAGGAAGGTGTCAATACCTTTCGAATAGAAGAAGTTCTGGATGCGGTTGGCATACTGCTGCTGCCACGCGCGGTCGGCACACGACCAGGAATAGTCCATGGCGATATTCATGGGCACACGCCAGGAATCATAACGGAAGGCATCGCCAATGACACCGGGGCGGTGCATGAGTGAACCGTCGTAGTTGTTGTAGTCAGGATTAAGGCCTGTCACTGGATGAACGCTCTTGTGGAGGTACTCGCGGGATGCCTTGGCACAGTCGAGCCAGAACTGCGAGCGACCGTCATTGGCATATTTCGCCCATATCTCATAGAAGACGGGGATATGATAGGAGGGGTCGGTGAACTGACCTCCAAATGGGTCGGGAGTGAAGGTGATGAGCTTATGCTGGATGTTGATAAGCGGTGCTGCCTCGGTCATTCCCGTCTTCTGCATCGAGCAGTCGAGGATGTTCTGCGCCTCGGCAAGATAGTTGATGCCGGTGTCGTTGCCCCAACGGTTGGAGGCGAAGATGAGCGAGGTGATGTAGTAGAGTTCGCCGTCGGAGGCTGCTCCTTGGGCATTGGGAGTGCCGTCGGTCTTGCAGCTCCAACGGAAGTAGCCCTTGCGCTGACCGCTTTGGTGCTGCATATATCGCTTTGACCATCTCCACAGTCGGTCAAAGATGTCCTTACGATCGAACTGTACAGCAATCATCATTCCATAGGACATACCCTCGGTGCGCACGTCGTGATTCTTGATGTCGGAGATGTATGCCATCGAGTCGCCCACCTCGAAATACACTTTGTTGGGACCGGTGAAGAGTCCGTCGAAAGCCTCTTGCAGCTTGGCGTCAATCTCTGCATGAGAATATCCCATTTCATTGAACACATTGCGATATTTTCCCGTTTTCATCGCTCCCTGTTCCCAGGGAAGCATGTCAAATCCGATATAGTCTATCTCTGCCATGTTACCTTTAATTAATGACACGTTGATGTCATTCACTCCACATGGAGAATCCTTTACTTTCGCTCTCACGTCGCGCCATGCGGATGACTTGGGTATATCTACCGTTGCCACGAGTTTTCCTCCTGACTTTATGGCTATGCGTGCGGCGGAGGCCGACTTAGCCCTAACGACAACCTCACATACAGCCTCGCTGCCGAAGTCCACACGGGCATAATCCACCGACGCTCCTTTCTTTGGGAAAATGGTCTTCCACCCCTCAAAATATATGGTTTCATCGAGGAAGGCGATTGTCGCTCCGCCTGATATACGGCTATAGCGGTCTATATGTATCTTGGTGCGGGCGGATGTTACGCCAACGCCACGGAGTGTGGGAATGACAGGACGAATGGTGCCGTCGGCATTGAAGAAGAGAGAATCGCAGCGGACAGAACGCAGTTTGTCGAACGTGGGCGAATAGTCGTTGTGATGATAGAAGAGATACCATTGTCCCTTGTATTCAACGATGGAATGGTGGTTTGTCCAGCATGCCACTGGTGATTCCTCCATAATGACACCCTTGAACTCAAACGGACCCATAGGCGAGTCGCCCATGGCGTAGGCAAGGGTCTCGGTTGAGTCGCGCACCCATGGGAAGGTGTAGTAGTACTTCCCTTGACGCTCAAAGACAAAGGGTCCTTCCTTGAATCCCTCTGGCAGGTTTTTTACCTGCTCAGGCTTGGAGTCAAGTTCCATCATGTTGTCCTTCAGCCGTGCCATCCACATACCCATACCAGCCCAGTATATATATGACTTGCCGTCCTTGGGGTCGATGAGCACACAGGGATCAATGCCATTAAGACCTTCGATAGGTCGCCACATCGGTCGGAAAGGACCTTCGGGACTGTCGGCTATCGCCACTCCCACGCCAAATCCCTTCTTGTCGCCACGGGGAGCCGCGGGGAAATAGAAATAGTATCGCCCGTCCTTCTCCACGCAGTCGGGAGCCCACATGGCGTAGGAGTCGCGCTTCACCCATGGCACCTTGTTCTGTGTGACAATCACACCGTGATCGGTCCAGTCGGTGAGGTTCTCCGACGAGAAGACATGATAGTCCTCCATAGAGAACCATTTCTTCTCTGGCTCGACAGGGCTCACGATGTCATGCGATGGATAGACATACATCCGTCCGTTGAACACTCTCGCCGTAGGGTCGGCGGTATATTGGTCGCGTATGATGGGGTTTTGTGCCATCATCATGGTGGTGGCGAACCCCATCAGAGCCATTGTAGTCAGTAGTTTTTTCATTTGCGGAAATTCCATTTGGAGTTGTCGGTATTGAAATCATATTCGGCAAGAGTGGGAGTACTGTCAGCTATGGAGTAGATGCAATACTTGGTGTTGATTCCTTCCATGCAAGGAATGGTCTTTGGCATAATGCGGTATGTGCCGTCGATGAGTTGCTCGATGCGCCATAGTTGATTTGACTCGCCCGTATATTCGGGCACGGTAGCCAATTCCTTGTCGGCAGTGGCGGCAAGAGCGCGATTGGTGCCCTCGATGGTGATCTTGAAATAGGGGTTGCTGAGATAGCCGCCTGCCTCGTGTACTGGAGTGATGGTCCAACGCTGATGCGGACGGAACATATTGTCGCCCGCTCTAACGGGGATATTGCCCTCGGGCCATGTCTGTCTCACGTTGTCGAGAGTCTGCGATGGCAGCGGTTTGGTGGGTTCTGCCGGGTCTATCTTCCACCACATTCGTCGTTCCTGTTCCATGCGCACGAAATCGACCGCCAACTCCAGTGCATATCCACGGCGTTCCGACTCAATGCTCATTGTGCCACCCTCAAACTGCTCGCCTGCCACAGGCCAGTCGTTTTTCCACAACAGCGGACGAATGGCGAGCACACTTCTGCCGCTCCGCTCGAAGTCTGCCTCATAATGGAACGATGTCACCTCGACACCCTCGTCGATGACGGTGCGACCGAAATGTCCTGCTCCCACTGCTCTTCGTGATGCCGGAACGACCATCTTTCCGCCACCTTTTATCATGTCTCTTCCCACGTTGTCGAGATAAGGTCCGGTGACTTGTCGCGAGCGTCCTGCCACGATATTATATGTAGAGTTCACTCCGTCGCAGCAAGTGCCGTGAGTTCCGAGGAGATAATACCATCCGTTGCGATAGATCAGGTCGGTAGCTTCGCAGTCGATGGCGATGTCCTTTTCCTTGTTTCCCTCAACGCGCTTGCCTGTCTTAGGGTCAATCTCAATGAGTCGGATGAATCCGAAGTATGTGCCGTAGGACACCCACAGTCTGCCCGTCGTGGGGTCGAGCAGCAATCCGGGGTCGATGGCGTCGTTGTCCTCAAGGTCGGCAGAGCGGACCACCTCTATCGGCTCCGAGAACTTGAAGTCGGGTGATTTGGGGTCGAGGGTCTTGTTCCACATGGTATAGATGACACCGCTGTGACCGCCACCAAGACCGCCACCAGTGGCACCATATATAATAAGGTATCTGTCGCCTATCTTCAGTGCATCGGGAGCGGCACCGCCTCCAGGGCGCACTGCCCCACCCTTCCAGCTCCATCCGTCCTCGGAGATAAGTCCACCGCCACCGGTGCCGAAGGTATAGTATTTGCCGTCACATTCGGCAAGAGTTGAAGGGTCGTGAATCCATGGCTGACCAATCTGCGCCTTTGCCATAGTAGTGGCAAGCGTCATGGCTGCCATTACTGCTATTGTCTTGCTTCTCATCTTACTCTGATATTATTTACAGGATTACCTTTCTCGTCAATAAATCTCACACAGAAGTCGCTCATTCCAGGCCCGTTTATCACTGCACCACGAAGTATGTTCTGCCCCTTCTTCAGTGTGATGCGTTGCGACATGCAATCATCGACCACCATACGGCGGTCGCCGGAGAGCATAAGTGTCTCCTCGCCGTTGAGCCACCACATAGAAGCAGAATTGGAACCCACAGAGAGACGCACTCCGGGGATGTCCTCGTCGCACTCTATCACTGTATAGGCAAAGAAGATAATGCCGTAATACTGCTTATCGAGTCCTGTGGCAAAGCGGAACAGTTTCACGTTGTATAGCTTGCTGTCGAGTTTATGCCATTTCAACCTTTGTTTTCCCACCTTCACCTTCTGTCCGTCTTTCGGTTTGTCGGTAATCTGCCCCTTGAAATATTCCTTCGTGAGATGTTCACGCAAATAGGAATCTGTAAAGACGGTATTTCCGCGATTGGGCTTGTCGATAGGCTCAAGCAGAGTCCATCGGCGGATAAATCCCTCTTCATCAGGCACTGCATGTTCCGCAGTAGCCGACATAAAATAATTGTCTATGGAAGGTCCCTTGTCGGCAACCTTCCATTTCTCTCTTTGTGCATACATCGCCACCGACATCATCAGGGCAATAGCAATCATACAATATTTCTTCATTAATCCATTCCTAATTAATATCAACCTCCAATTTCTGCAAGTCCTCAGGACGTGAACTGCTGCCGACGAAGATCTCATACTTGCCGGGAACTACACGCATGGTGTTTGTCGATGGGTCGAAGAGGGTGAATGCCTCCTCGTCGAGCTTGATTTCCACGTTCTTAGTCTCTCCCGGCTTCAATGTCACACGCTCAAAGGCCTTGAGGGTCTTCAGCGGACCATCGGCATCATCACAGCGGCGAACATACACCTGGATGACCTCCGTGCCTTCGCGCTTGCCGGTGTTTTTTAATGAAGAATGAAGAGTGAAGAGTGAAGAATGGCCTGCGGGCTGTATATCTTGCTTAGAAGAACTTTCATTCTTTAATATTTTAATATTTTCATACTTAAATGTTGTGTAGCTCAAGCCATAGCCAAAGGCATACAATGGGTCGGAGAAATAGCGATATGTGCGTCCCTTCATCGAGTAGTCCTCGAAATCGGGCAACTGATTGCTGTTCTTGTAGAATGTTACAGGAAGTTTTCCCTGAGGATTATAGTCGCCGAAGAGGACATCGGCAACGGCAGTGCCGCCCTCCTGTCCGGGATACCATGCCTGCACGATGGCTGCACAACGCTCAGCCTCGGGAGCAAGGGCAATGGCAGAGCCAGAGCAGTTGACGAAGACTATCTTCTTGCCAGCCTCGGCAAGATGACGGATGAACTCACGCTGCACCTTCGGCAGTTCAATGTGAGTGCGGTCACCACCCTTGAATCCGTCGATAGTCACAGGCATCTCCTCGCCTTCAAGTTGCGACGATATACCACCTACGAATATCACGGTCTCTATGCCCTTGAGCTTTTGGATGGTCTCATCATAATTGATTGGCAGTTCCTCACCGATATTCAGTTTCATATTGGCAGCCCATGTCTTCACAGTATGGTATGCCAATTCCACATCGTATGTCTTACCCTTCTCAACATCGAGTTCGAAGCGCATCGGTTGGTCACGCCATGTACTGTCGGCAGCGAGGGTCTTGCCATTGACCTTGAGCGAGAATGCTCCGGTGTATTGCATTCGGATGACCGCCTTGCACGACTTTTCGGGCACGAATGTAGTCTCGTAGAGAGCCGAGAAGTCCTCCATCTTCACACCGTCGGCAAAGGTGTGCTGGCCGTTTGTAGTCACTGCGATAGGATTGACGTAATACTCCTTTGTTACCGGTTTTCCGCTACGGGTGGTATTATTCCAGAATGTTCCGCGGATGCCCTTCTTGCCATCGGCAGAGCACTGCTGCAGGAAACTGTTGACAACACATTCCTCGGTGAGGTCGCATCCCTTGAGATACGTCACGTTCTTCTTGCCCACCTTGGCGCGTATGCCATCAAGAATAGTGACAGTGGAGTTAGGAGTGCCGTTATAATTTCCCCACATCATCGGGATATTGTCGGCATTAGGCCCGACGACAGCAATCTTCTGCTTCCTGGAAAGGGGAAGCAATTCCTCATTTTTAAGCAGCACAATGCTCTGTCTCGCCATATCGAGCGAGAGCTGGCGATGCTCCTTGCAACTGAGGATAGAGGGAGAGAGCTTCGACCACTCGCAAGCCTCATGCTCATCCATCTCACCTAATTCAAAGCGGGCTTCGAGCAATCTAACAACATGTTTGTCAATTTCCTTCTCGCTTATCAGTCCCTTAGCCACAGCCTCGGGCAGTTTGGCGTATGCATAACCAAAGCCACACTCCACGTCAGTTCCTGCTATAACCCCCTTAGCCGCTGAGTGATAAGGAGTTGACGAGGTTTTGTGATTCATGTGGAAGTCGGCGATGGCACCGCAGTCGCTCACCACCATATACTTGAATCCCCACTCATCGCGTAGTATCTGCTGAAGGAGCTTGGTGCTGCCGCAGCAAGGCTCGTCGTCCCAACGCTGATAGGCACACATCACCTCCCTCACCTTTGCCTTCTGCACCAAGTCCTTGAATGCCGGCATATATGTCTCCCACAGGTCACGCGGCGACACATCATTGATATTGGCGGTATGGCGGCTCCACTCGGGACCGCTGTGTATGGCATAGTGCTTGGCACAGGCAAGGAGCTTGCGGTGCTTGGCAGTCTCGGGGCCTTGGAGTCCACGCACCACTGCCTGTCCCATCAACGAAGTGAGATATGGGTCTTCGCCGTAAGTCTCCTGTCCGCGTCCCCAACGAGGATCGCGGAATATGTTCACGTTGGGAGTCCACACCGAAAGGCAGTGGAATCTCGTTGTGGGGATACCATTCTGATATTGTTCGTTCCACTTGGCTCGTGTCTCGTCGGAAGCCACGGTGAATACACGCTCCACCAATGGCACGTTGAACGAAGCCGCCATACCAATAGGTTCGGGGAACACAGTGACATTGCCCTGGTTGGCAAGTCCGTGCAGAGCCTCACTCCACCAACTGAATGGCTTGATGCCGAGTCGGGGGATGGCTGGCGATTCGTCGCACATCAGGTCGGCCTTCTCTTTGAGGGTAAGGCGAGACGTAAGGTCAACTGCTCTTTCGTGAGCCGAAAGGTTGGTGTTCTGATACGGCCACTGCTGTGCCGAAATACTGCCGCAGGTCATCATCGCCACGGCGAGAAATAGGTTTCTAATCCTCATTATGTTTCTTTGTTTTTGTTTATAGAATTAATTCTGCGTGCAAAGTTAAGTATTTTATCCCATATCACGGCTGCTTTTTGTTACATAAACATTCAGAAATGTTACATTATGGCTTTTATCGTTTATTTAAGGTTAAATATCAAATTATATAGTATTTCTATCGTTATTTCACGTACTTTTGCAACAAATTTAAAAATCCACTAAATAAAACAAGAATGAAACATCTAATTTACACTCTGATGCTCTTATTCACCTCAACAGGTGTAAGCGCACAAGAAACGAGGCAAATGGAAAAACTCGACCGTGCTCCCGTGGCTCTGCCCTCTTCCAGTGGCAGGGGAATATTCCTAAGTTGGCGATTCCTCGGCACCGATTACCTCAACACCAAGTTTGATGTCATAAGAAACGGCACTGTTATCAAGAGCGACCTCAGCGTGACAAACTTCAGCGACATCAGCGGAAGCAAGACAAGCAGTTATGAGATTGCCGTCAAAATCAACGGCAACGAGGTGGAGCGCACCAAGGCTTTCACTCCGTGGGGCAACATCTTCCTCAGGCAAACCCTCGACCGTCCTGCCGACGGAGTCACTCCTGCGGGCGATAGTTATTCATATACTCCCAACGACTGCTCCGTGGGCGACGTTGACGGCGACGGACAGTATGAACTGATTGTGAAATGGGACCCGTCAAACTCCAAGGACAATTCGCATTCGGGATATACTGGCAATGTCTATCTCGATGCTTATAAGTTGGACATGACTTCGGAGAAACCTGAGAAACTGTGGCGCATAGACCTCGGCGTGAACATAAGGGCCGGCGCCCACTACACCCAGTTCCTCGTGTATGACTTCGACGGCAACGGCAAGGCTGAGATGATTTGCAAGACTGCCGCGGGCAGCAAGGACGGCAACGGCAACTACGTGAGCGATGCCGCAACCGACGGAAAGATCAAGGCTGTAGATAACTCCAAGGACTGGCGCAACTCCAGTGGCAAGGTGACTGGCGGACAGGAATGGCTCACCGTCTTCAACGGCGAGACGGGCGAGGCTATCCACACCGTATATTATAATCCCAACAGAAACGGCGGCATCGGAGGCGAAGCCGGATGGACAAAGAACTGGGACGACCGTTCGGGCAAGACCGACAAGGAATACGGCAACCGCGGTGAGCGTTATCTCGCGGCTGTGGCCTATCTCGACGGACCTAAGGCCAATCCCTCGGCTGTAATGGTGAGAGGCTACTACACATATTC
>JALFIX010000209.1 GCA_022775105.1 Prevotella sp.
AAAATATTTTACCTCAAATCCGCAACTACGCACCTAATATGATACAGAAACGAAAATAATCTGCATCGTTAGTAAAAAGGGGGCACAGTGCATCGAATGTCACCATAAAGACATATAAATGCCCCTTACCCCACCATGAGACTTGAGGCAATACGCAGAATTACGACCATAAGTTGTCGGTGTTATCCAAAGTCATTCTGGAACACATCAGCATAAGCGTTGTTGCATGAATGGATATTCAACACATACTGCCTTGATGTCCAGACCCATTTGGCTGGCACTGAGATGAACTTAAAGACAAACGCCTTGATGCGGCTTGTTGCTTTAAGTCCGAACCTCTGAGCGCAAAGATGTCATCGTAGAGCGAGAAATATCTCTACGAGATGACCGCAAGGGGAAAACTGCCTTGCATCACTCTACGTCCCAACAGGAGTATATGGTCCTCGCGAGAAATACCATATCATGAAGCAACGCAACTGGCGTTGTGACATCACTCCAGCCGAAGACGAACTGGACTTCCATTCCGAATACGGCCTCGACCATGGAGTGCGCCTCACCATCAAATGGTATAAGGACAACGGTTGGCTATAAATGCCTTCACAATCCTAAGATTACTTCGCTGTTACTGTGGCTGCCGTGCCAGTAGTGGTGACTGTCGGATTAATAAAGAAAACATCGTTCACACTTACATCACATGCAGTTGGCTTTTCCGTTCCGGTCTTTATGGTTATACTACCCTTGCCAAGATTGGAGGCAGTGAGAAGACCGAGGGAGTTTGACACGTTGCTGGCAAACTTATACGTGCAGATTGCTTCGCCAGAAGTGTTGCAGAGGGTATAGTAGTTTGTCGAAGAATAGCTTGAAGGTGAAGCACCGAGATAATATCCTTGTGTAGAAGAACCTATGCTCGACGTGCCGCTGCTGCCCATCCTTCCACCGGCAGAGACTGCAATGCCACCCGTAACAACGATGTATGAATTATTGTCGCAATCGATACCTTCTTCCGAACCCGTTGCCGAGTAAGCGAAGACATTGCCGCCCGCTATGGTTATTGCCCCCGAGCGTCCGTAGTTGGAATCCACAGCATCATTGCCATTGGCTATGCAAACCGTTGTGCCGCCTGCAAATGTAATCATGCCCGCAGAGTTTATGCAGTCGTCATAGCACTGGAAGTAATGTGTGCCTCCACTAATTGTAATGGAGGTCTTTGACTCAAGTCCCTCTGCACCATCGGTTGCAGTAGTAACATAAATGCTGCCACCCTTGACATAAGCAGCACCATCGGCCTTGATGGCCTTTGACGAGGAACCGGAGCTTGAAGTGCTTCCGCCTCCCCAGTTGCCACCATGACCACCCGGACGATTACTGCCTGGTGTGGTGCCACCGGATGTGCTGCCACCACTAAGCTTGGTGCCCGTAGTGGCAATCCTCATCATAGGTCCCGAACCGTCGGTCCTTCCAATGACAAGTTCGCCGTCTGCCTTTAGCCCCTTGCCTCCTGTGCCCGACATCTTGATATCAAAATTGCCACCTTCGATAGTGATATTCTTGTCGCAGGTGAGAGCCTTGGCTGTATAGTTGTCGGATGTTCCCGCCTGTCCGTTGCATGAATTTACGATAGTGTAGTCACCATCGGTTATCACAATGTTCTCGTCGGCAGAGATGGCGCGTGAAGCATTTCCTGTTATTGCCGTAACATTCATCACTCCACCATTGCCTACATAATAACCAGTCTTTACGGCAGCACAGTATGAGGCATCTGTACCATCCAGCACCATCGTGCCGCTGATATTGGCGGTCAGTGTGCCGCCATTGAGCGTGAATGTTCCGATATTCTCGCTATTGCCCACCTTTACACTCTTGCTTGCGGCTCCGCTATTTGTTATCTTCACCTCCGTGCCATCATCGTTGATAGTCACATTGCCATTGGCGTCAATGCCCCTTCCGTCGTCGCCTGTGGCCAAGATGGAGATGCTCGTAGGCATCTTACTGCTGTTGATAGTAATGTCGGTATCAGCCTTTATTGCCGAAGCCTCAGTGGCAGTCACCTCAATGTCGTATGTTCCTCCCTGTATTGTCACGCTTCCGTCGGGATAATCCTCCTCGTATGGGTCATTTCCGCTCAGTTCTGCCTGAATGCCGTCGCCACCGATGTTCTTGATGCTTACGGTATATCCGTTAGAGAGGAAATATTGTCCGCAATGTATGCCGTCGCTTACAGCACCGAGAATGTTAATACTTCCCTCCGACTTCTTCAGTTGGATATACTCTTTTGCCGAAATGGCATGCTTAGTGTTACCAGTGACATTGAGCGTGCCCGACTTATCTATTTCAAGATGTCCCTTGCAGTATAGAGCCGCCTTTTGCTTGCCTCCGGAGCAATCAACAAGGGTGTTCACTGTGCCTTTCTTCAGTTCCAAGGCAATGCGCTTGCCACATTCAATGTCGATGGCGGCACCCTTAGTGCTTGTGATGCTCAGACCATTAAGCACAAACGTTGCCTTGTATTCACCATTGTAGATGAACGAGCCGTCAGTGGTTTCGCCCGAGAGAGTGAATGAATACTCTGTACTCACATTGCTGTTGTTCACTGTGACATCGGCTCCTGCAACCGTAGCCGTCACACCTTCCAAGAGGAAAGGATTGACCACACTTGCCGTTGTACCGTTGTATTCCACCGTGAACTCGGCGGGCATTTCGCCATAGGAAAGACTAATACCACTGGCTCCAATCTCCACGAGCTTGCCATCCTTGCCGACTATCTTAAGTACCGAACCGTCGTCGCTGAACTCCAATGAATCTATTGCTGCCGTTGATACAGCATCAGTCACTCCGTCAGCATGCCTTATCATAAGCGCACGTTGTGCCATTGCCACACAAGATACAAGCGCAAAAAACAGTATGATGGATAATAATCTTTTCATATCCCTCTCCCCCTTTTATTTCACTAAGATTTTTCTTGATTTGTCGCCTACGGAGATGATATAAACCCCTTTTTGTGATGGCAAAGTAAACCTTTCACCCTTACCCCTCGACACTACATTTCCCTGCAAGTCGGTTATTACATACGTTTCTGCCTTATCTGAAAAGATGCTATTGATAGCAGTTGTCGCCTGTCCCAGTTGCATAACGATGATGTCATCAAGCGGGAATACCATCTGCGAGCCGTCCTTCATGTTCACCAACATATCGGAGTCCGCATATTTGATGCTCAGCAGTTCCGACAATACCACTGCGCTCTCGCCGTCGCTCTTGTTGATTTTGAGCGCGGGCACCTCATCGGCAAGGCAACTTCCTGCTACCAAGATTGCCAATACTAAAGAATATAGTTTCTTTTTCATAATAGATATTTGGATTAAGTTATTCATTATTCGACAAAACGATTCCTTCCCCACGGAAATACGAATAATGAACCATCACGGGTCGGACAAACAATTGTTTGCCACAATGCGCTACAAACCTCTCTGATTAGGGAATGGGTATCAAGAGAAGAATTTCGGGCACTATTAATTACGAAATCCGAATTTGGTGGCAAAGATACACAAAAATATCGAAATTCTAAATAAATTTGCAAGAATAATTATAAATTGAAACATATTAAACGATTATTCCAATTTTTACCTTTGCCCACAAGTCTTAGCCTTAACTTATGATGACTATCCCTGAAAACCGTTGTCACATTTGAGGGCGATTAACTATATCTGTTTACACTCTTTATTTGGTGAACTAATCACCTTTACATTCTTCATTTCATTCACCTAAGTTTCTTTACAGTTCATACCCGGTGAACGGACTTACTTGACAACCTTTCTTCTGGCTCACAATTGAACAATTTACTAGGGTGTCCAGTTTGTTGTGCCGAAAAGCAGAGCGGTTGTGGGTCTATTTGTTGTTTTTTTAATGACAAACAATAGTTCGTTAAAAATTTGAATAATCACGCAGCGTCCGAGACGCCATAATATAATAGTTCTTTGAAATCGTTGGTATTTAATAGCCTGTGTGGGCGCTTTCCAGACATGCGAATAAATCTTTGTATCATATCCGCAT
>JALFIX010000245.1 GCA_022775105.1 Prevotella sp.
AGTTGGACTGTTTATTCCTTGCTACGTCAATGCCATATATCCTGAGGTGGGCGTGGCAACTTACAAACTATTGAAACACTTGGGGGTGGATGTAGAATATCCGCTTAACCAGACCTGCTGCGGACAGCCAATGGCAAACGCGGGTTTCGAGAGAATGGCAAAGACAGAGGCTGAACACCTCGACCAACTCTTTGCCCCATTCGACTATGTCGTTGCCCCGTCAGCCAGCTGCGCCGCATTCGTCAAAATCAATTATCCTCGTTTGCTGCATGGCGAACACGAGTGCATGACATCCAAGAAAATCATGGATGTGGTGGAGTTTATCCACGACGTGGTCAAGCCAGCCTCTCTCCCGGGCAAGTTCCCACATGTGGTGAGCGTGCATAACTCATGCCACGGAGTGCGCGAGTTGGGACTCTCCTCACCAAGCGAGCGCAACGTGCCCAAGTTCTCCAAGATCAAGGACCTTCTCGCCTTGGTGGAAGGCATCACCGTCAAGGAACCCGAGCGCGTTGACGAGTGTTGCGGTTTCGGAGGAATGTTCTCAGTTGAGGAACCCGACGTGTCGGTACAGATGGGAACCGACAAGCTCGAACGCCACATCGCCACAGGAGCCGAATATATCACCGGTCCCGACTCGTCGTGCCTTATGCACCTCCAGGGCATTGCCAAGCGCAACGAAAAGCCTATCAAGTTTATTCACGTAGTACAAATCTTAGCAGCAGGACTTTAACAATATGAGCACACTACACAGCAAGGCAGCCGAGGCGTTCCTGAAGAATGCCGACAAGGCTAAATGGCACGACGCCACGTTCTGGTCGGTGCGCGCCAAGAGAGACAATATGGCTATGGGTGTTGACGAATGGGAACAGCTCCGCGAGAAGGCTGACCTCATCAAGCGTCACACCATAACCCACATGGACAAATATCTCGAGATGTTTGCCGACAACGCTTCGCGCAACGGTGTTATCGTCCATTGGGCAAAGAACGCCAAGGAGTTCAACGAGATTGTGCTCGACATACTTCAGAAGCACAACGTGAAGAAGATGGTGAAGAGCAAGTCGATGCTTACTGAGGAATGTGAGATGAACCCTTATCTCGAAAAGCACGGCATCGAGGTGGTTGAGACCGACCTCGGCGAGCGTATCATCCAGCTGATGCACTCCAAGCCAAGCCATATCGTCATGCCTGCCATCCATATCACGCAAGAGGAGGTGGGACAGCTTTTCGAGAAGGAGTTGGGAAGCGAGAAGGGAAACTACGACCCAACATACCTTACTTATCAGGCACGACTGAGCCTGCGCAACGAGTTCATCACTGCCGATGCCGGCATGACGGGAGCCAACTTCGGTGTGGCTGCCACTGGCGACATCGTGGTATGCACCAACGAGGGCAATGCCGACATGTCCACATCCATGCCCAAGCTGCACCTCGCAGCCATCGGTCTTGAGAAGATAATCCCCGACTACGACTCACTCGCAGTGTTCCAGCGACTGCTCTGCCGCAGTGCCACTGGACAACCCACCACCACCTATACCTCTCATTTCCGCAAGGCACGTCCGGGTGCCGAGATGCACATCATCCTCGTGGATAACGGGCGCAGTGACATCCTCGCCTCCAAGGACCACTGGCAGACGCTGAAGTGTATCCGCTGCGGCTCGTGCATGAACACTTGTCCGGTATATCGCCGCTCGGGTGGATATTCCTACACATATTTCATCCCCGGTCCCATAGGCATCAACCTCGGCATGATGCGCGACCGCTACACCTATCACGACAATGTCAGCGCATGTTCGCTCTGCTGTTCATGCGACAACGTGTGTCCTGCCAAGGTGAACCTCTCCGAACAGATTTACCTGTGGCGACAGGAACTTGAAAAGCTCGGCAAGGCCAACAAGATGAAGAAGATGATGAGCGAAGGCATGAAGTTTATCTTCGACCGTCCCGCCCTCTTCTCCACTGCGTTGAAGTTCGCCCCGATAGTCAACTCCCTCCCCCGCTTCACCAAGTACAACGGCTTAAATGCCTGGGGCAAGGGACGCGAACTCCCCGAATTTGCCAAGCAGTCCTTCGAGAGTATGTGGAAAAACGGAAAAGTTTAACCCCGCAGACTTTTTAACCCACAGATTAACACAGATAATAATTTATCTTGGATTAACACAGATTTTGGCTGCGCAACGTAATCTGTGGAAATCAAAATATCTTTAGATATTTAAAAATCTGTGATAATTTAAAATAAACATATCAATCTGTGAAAATCTGTGGATAAAAATAATCTGTGGACAAAAAAGAATATTATGAATAAAGAAGAATTATTATCAAAGATAAGGGGCAACATACGCGAGACTTATGACATGCCCTCACTTGACGACATCAAGGCAACAAAGTACGAGGACAGCCTCGCACAGTTTATCAGCATGAGCGAGACCGTCGGCGGCAAGGTCATCCAGGCAAAGCCCGGTGAAAACCTCAACGACATCATCCGTCGCGCTTATCCCGATGCCAAGGTGATTGCCTCCAACCAGCCCGAGATAACCATCGCCAACCTCAATCCCGACACCGTGGAAGAGGCCAAAGACCTCAACGGCACCGACGTGGGAGTGATACGCGGCATGTTCGGTGTGGCAGAGAACGGATGCATCTGGATTCCCCAGACCATGAAGGAGAAGGCCGTCTGCTTCATCTCCGAATATCTCGTAATCATCCTCGACCACACCAAGATCGTCGATAACATGCACGAGGCATACCGTCTCGTAGAGATGAACGACTACGGCTACGGCACCTTCATCAGCGGCCCCTCCAAGACTGCCGACATCGCCCAGGCCCTCGTGATGGGAGCACAGGCGGCAAGAGGAGTGACCGTGATACTCGTGTAATAAGAATTGAACACAGAGACCTTTGTGCCCTTTGTTACAAGCAGCTTTAGCTGCTCTCTGTATCTTCCGCCGCCGAAAAAGAGCATTGTCTCTTTGTTTCTTTGTGTTTAAAAATATAAAAAACTCAGTGACTCTGTGTCTCTGTGTTTTAAAAATTACCTAAAGGTAGAATAAATTATTCAAAAACACCTAAAAACTTTCAATTTATTGGCAAAACAGTCGATAGATTGAAAGTTTTTTTGTAATTTTGCGGCGGATTTCAGATAAAGCAGATAAAAATGAGAATTATACAACTTATATCGTTAGGTTTGGCGGCGCTATCGCTCACATCTTGCTTCAAGGACGAAGCTCCCAATGCCGAATGTGACATCACCAAGGCATGGGTGCAGTTAGGGGAGGACGAATGGCAGAATATGTTCTTCAATATCTCCGACACTACAAAAAAAGTGTTATATTCCGACAGAACAATATACTTCATCGTACGCCCGGAAGCACGGTTAGACTCCATCTGCCCCCAGTTTGAAATAACCGAGGGAGCAACTATCTCGCCAGCAAACGGAAGTTGCCAAGACTTCAGCAATGGGCCTGTGAAATATACTGTCACATCACAGGACAAACAATGGACAAGAGAATATCTCGTCAATTTCCTCTTGCCCCAAATACCGACAAGCTATTCATTCGATGATTCAGGCATTACATACTCCGACCCTTTCACGGGTGCCACCTACTGCCGTTGGTATGAACAATGTCCCACTGGCGACAACTCAACCGTGAGTATGGAGGTGTTCTCGAATGCCAACTCGGGATTTGCGCTCAGCAACACCAAAGCTGACATTGAGGACTATCCATCGGTGGTGGCCGAGGGATTTCATGGCAAGGGAATACGCCTCACGACATGCAGCACCGGAGAATGGGGAAAGTTAGTGCGCCGCCCCTTGGCTGCCGGAAACTTCTTCATTGGCGAGTTCGACGTGTCTGAAGCTCTGAAAAACACACTCCACACCACACGCATGGGACGCCCATTCGACCGCAAGCCATACAAGGTGACGGGACTTTATAAATACAAGGCAGGAGATGTTTTTTGGAGATACGTAAACTACAAGATTGAGGAACATCCCGAAATCAAGGATCGTGCTGCCATCTATGCCGTGCTCTATCGCAACCGCGATGCACAAGGCAACGAGGTGATACTCTTTGGCGAAGACTCAAAGACCAATCCCAACATCGTGGCCCTTGCAGAGATGAAGGAGATACCCGAAACTGACACATGGTCACCATTCGAGATCATTTTCGACTATAACAATGACCTCGACCCCGACATTCTCCAGCGACAGGGCTATAGCCTCACAGTGGTGTTCACATCGAGCACAGATGGTGCCTACTACGAAGGCGCACCTGGCAGTACCCTCTATATCGACGACGTGGAGATTATCTGCGAAGAAACTGAATAACCATATTTTTTCTAATATTTATATGAAGAGGATAGTATTATCTATAGCCCTCGTGGCTATCACAATATCAACGTGGGCGTTCAGCTTGCCCGACAGTCTCAACTATACGTTCCGCATTGGCTACAACATCGGAGGCACGGCTCCCGTGGGCATGCCCGCCACCATCCGCAAGCTCAACAGCTACGACTTCCAGCCCAACATCAGCCTCGGTCTCGACGTGCAGAAGGACCTTTGGGGCAAATGGGGACTTGCAGCCGGAGTGCGGCTTGAGAACAAGGGCATGAAAATCGACGCCACGGTGAAGAACTATCACATGGAAATGGTGCAAGGAGGCAACGAACTTGAGGGCATGTACACCGGACGCCTCGTCACCGACTGCAACCTGTGGATGCTCACCGTGCCCGTCATGGCAACGTTCCACACAGGCCGCTGGCTCATCAAGTGCGGACCTTACATGTCCTACGTAGCCACACGCTCGTTCAAGGGGCACGTCTATGACGGCTATCTGCGCACCGGCAATCCCACCGGCGACAAGGTGGATATGGGGCCCGAGGACGAGGACAGCCCCACATACGACTTCAGCGAAGACATGCGCAAGTTCCATGTGGGCATTGCCATTGGTGCCGACTACCGCATAGGCAAGCGGGTGGGAGTGTATGCCGACCTTACATGGGGACTCAACGATGCCTTCAAGAGTTCGTTCAAGACCATCGAGCAAACCCTTTATCCCATATACGGCACTATCGGATTAACGTATAAATTAAAATAACAACTTTTAAAAGAAAGGATAATAGTTATGAAGAAAATTTTTACTTTAGTGGCGGCAGCCCTCATGTCGCTGTCCTCAATGGCAGACACCTACAGGTGCGGACTGGCCGTTGACGTTTATGGCGCTCCGAGTCCATACATGCAGATTGACCTGACATGCGACAAGAACGCCGACGGCAAATACGACATCCTGCTCAAGGACTTCTCCTTCGGCGGTATGCCCGTAGGCGACATCACCATAAATAATATTGATGCCACATCAGGGTTCGGACTTGTCCACCTCACTTATGACGGCACAATAACCCTCGGCGGGGCTTGGGCAGCTGTGGGGCCTCTTCCAACAACATTGGAAGGATTCGTTGCCGGTGACTTGCTCGCTATCCGCCTTAAAGTGCCGGCAGTAGGTGTCAATGTTGCCCTCTGCAATCAGGCTACACAAATCTACGGTGCCGATTTCGAGAACTGGCACAAGGCAGGCACTTCCGACGAACCAAACGGATGGCACGGAATCAAGAGCGGAACAGGTCTCGCCTCATTCGCAGGTGCAAGCGCATTCATATCCGATGATGTTCCAGCTGAGTCAACAGGTAGCAAGTCCGTGAAACTCCAGTCGGGCGTGACATTGGGCATCTCAGCCAACGGCACCATCACCACCGGTCGTATGGCAGTGGGATCGATGACCCCCGCGAGCAGCGACAACAATGTCTTCGTCAACCCCAACTCCACGGATGTTGACGGCAATGGCGACCCATTCTATAACACATTCAACGGACATCCCACATCCATCAGCCTCTGGTATAAGTTCAAGAACGGCGGGGACAACACCTATCCCGCCATGCTGAGCGCAAACATCATCGGCGAGGGTTACTTCCAGGAGCCGGCACCCGAAGGCACAGCCTACGAGAACCTCATCGCCAATGCCGCCTCGGAGCTGAAGGCCACCGACGAATGGCAGAAGGTCACTATACCTTTTATATATAATAAGGAGGTGGACGAGGAGATTGACCCTGCCTCCATCCTCGTCACCATCAACACCTGCTCAGTGCCTGGAGGCGGCAGCAAGTCAAGTTCTAATCCCGACGTGCTCTACATCGATGACGTTGAACTCAACTATGCCCCTGTCCCCACGTCAATGACCATCTTCGACAAGGAAGTGGAAGGATTCTCTGCCGACAATACCACATACAACATCACCCTGGCTGAAATCCCCACCGACGAGGACATCGACTTCGAGTGTGCCAACGGCGACAACGCCTTTGCCCTTATCCATTACGAGGAAGGCAACAACACCTTGGTCGTAAACATGTACAACGAGGAGCTCAAGTATGTCAAGACTTATACCCTCAACGTCACCATCGACCCGACAGGCATCAATGGCGTAGCCAACAGCAGCAACCACTCAGTTGTGGCACGTTATTCTGCCAACGGACAGAAAGTGTCGAAGAACGCCAAGGGTCTCGTCATAACCCGTTATGCCGACGGAACAGTGAAAAAGACTCTTAAATAAGGCAAAAGAGGGAAAATTGATTTAAGTCAAGATTATTGTGATATTTTTAATATATTTAGCACTAATCCTTGTCCGTATCAGACATTTTTCCTAATTTTGCAACCAAGAGTATATGTCTGAAAAGGCGAAAGGTCGGAAAAACTGTGCTTAAAAGCAGTCGAACGCTCTGAGTTTAAATCAGATACCTCTTGCAATATATATAGAGATAAGGTGAACATAGAATTTAATAACACATACGTTTAATTTAATTTTTAACAAAATGAGAAAAAAGATTTTTAGTGCATTACTCTTCGGAGCCGTTGCGATGGTTTCGACGAGTACTCTTTATTCTTGTAAGGACTACGACGACGATGTCAACCGTCTGCAGGAGCAGGTCGATGACTTGAGTTCCTTGAAGGCAGCTAAGGCAGACGTTGAAAGCGCCATCGCATCCTTAAAGACGCAACTGGAAGGAGTTGTTGGTCAGGAGACCGAACGTGCAAAGGCTGAGGCAGCAGCTCTTGCAGCTCGATTGGCCACAGCTGAGTCCGCTCTTAATGATCTCAACACTTTGATTAGCTCAAAGGTTGATAAGTCTGAGTACGATGCTAAGGTAAAGGAAATCTATGCCAAGTTGGAGGCTGTGCAGACTGACTTGGGTAGCGCCCTTACTGACATCTCTACTCTTAAGTCTGGCTTGAAGGACGAGGAAAATGCTCGTGTAGCCGCTGTTAAGGACTTGCAGCAGCAGATTGATGCTTTGGAGAAACTTGAGGGTAATCACTATGATGAGCTGATTAAAGCTATCAAGGCTCTCCAGGAAAAGACAAAGGACCTGAACGTTCAGGAGATTAAGGATGAACTTCAGAAGCTTTCTGAAAAGATTGACGCTCTGAACGCTGACGTTAATACTCTGAACGTGTTGGTTAAGGCTTCTCTCCGTAGCCTTGTATTCGTTCCGGATGCATACTACTATGGTATCGAAGCTACTAAGATGTTGTTCCTCCAGAACACCAACTGGAAGCTTGCTGCTACAAATGCCGAGAAGAAGGAGACTGTTGGTTATACCAACCATGATCGTTTCCCGACTGTTGCATTCAGCAAGGTACTTGACTTCACTGCTGAGTATCACATGAATCCTTCAAATGTTGACAAGGCAAGCTTCAAGGATGTCAAGCTGCTCGACAACGATGTTGATTACGTTACAAGAAGTTCAGCTGCCGGACTTACTGTGAAGAACTGGGACGCTTCTAAGGGTATCCTGAGTGTTGAAATTAAGGCTTCTGACGCAACTAAGATTATGACCGTATCTGGTGATAACAAGGTTACTAACTTTGCTACTCAGGTAACTATTGCTAAGGGCATTAATGACACAACTATCACATCTGACTATGCAACTGTATATACAGAAAAGATTCAGGACCTTCGCCTTGTTCACAAAGCAGGTTCAACTGTTCCTTTCCTTGGCGTAAAGAATACACATGATCTTTGTCCTGGTATTGCTGGTCATACTGATAATGGTCGTCTGATGCAGACTGCATTTGAAGCTCACGACACATTCGGTCCTCAGGATTGGTGCTATTATGATGGTGAACTCGACCTCAGAAAGTTGGTTGAAACACACTATACCACTACAAGTGGCTCTCACGCACTGCTTGCAGATCCTTCTAAATATGGTTTGAAGTATAAGTTCGAGCTTACAGGTCTTACATACGGTGCAAATGCTACAAGCGAGTCTGCTCACGCAGCTATTAATCCTGCTGACGGATATACCTTCCGTCCTCAGATGGTATCAGCTGATGGTAAGCAGCAGGCTTACGGTGCAACTCAGGATCGTGCCACAACAGTTGGACGTACTCCTCTTGTACGTGTATCTCTCGTAGATGAAGAGAATGAGAACACCGTTTATGACTATGGTTATATCCGCATCAAGATTATTGACCGTGAGGCAAATCCTGAGGCTGACAAGTACATCTCTTACACAGCAGCCAAAGTTCCTGTATATAACTATGAGTGCTCTCCTCTTTCATGGAGCTACAACACTACATGGAACGTTACTGAGTATGACCTCTACAATATGCTTGGCATCACTCGTGAGGAGTTTGAGACTTACTATGGCGCTCCTGTATATCGCACAGGTACATCTGGCGAATTGAAGCAGTATGTTTACAACTCTACTACAAAGAAGTTCACTGAAGCTACTGCAAGCCAGTATTACGGAACTGTTACAACTATCACTGACGTTACATCAAGCGAGGACGAGACCAAGTCAAGTACTCTGTGGTGGAATATGACAGGTGCTCAGGTTGTTGAATATTTCGTAACTAAGAATAAGAAATCCGTAGAGACAGCCATCAAGTACGAGTCTAAGAATCGTCTCAAGTATCCTGATGTATGGGTACGCTTCAACAGCGGTAACGCTATCGTAACCAAGCCTTCAGGTGCTATCAACTGGGATCCTATCAAGAACCCGTCTTACTGGTACGCATCTAACACCAGCACCAACGGTACTTATGAAATCCACAACAACGTTCTCTCACCTGAGGATAATGTAGGTGGTACAGGTGATGTTATGATTCAGACCTTCTCTGCAGTTATGTTGAGCAACAACATCAACCCTGCTAAGATTATCACTGTAAGCAATGATAAGACTGCTGGCAATGAGTATAAGAATACCAAGTTGACACTTGACCTTGTATTCTCTTCAAAGAACAATGGTAACGTATTCAAGGGCAACGACGGCAATAGCTACTGGGTTAAGGCTACAGACAAGACTCTCGATGCTCACGTTGTAGTGGCAGGTAAGACCTATTCTCAGGTAACAACTGGTTGGGAGACTATCGCCAAGATTTCAAGCGAGGCTAATGTAAACGAACAGAAGATTGAATACGTACGTACTTCTGTATGCGCTCAGGAACTTCTGAACTATGCTTCACACAACGCTCTTGCTAATGACGTTGTTAAGGCTATCGTAACTGTTAAGGCTGTTAACCTGTGTCCTATGCCACTCGAGCTTGACGGCAAGACATTCGATGTACGCTTCCTGCGTCCTATCAATGTTGCTAATGCAAACAAGACTATCGAGGATGCTAACACTACTACACTTCAGGTTATCAAGCTCCACGAGATGGTTACATTCTCTGACTGGCGTGACGCTTGGAAGCCTTCTACAGGTCTCCACGGTGCATATTGCACATACTATGGAATCACCGGTATCGAGGTTGAGGGTGTTGCTGATGGCGACTTCCTGAGCCAGAGCGCTAAGGTTACTACCAACCAGTCTGGTAAGTGGGAGCCTCTGAAGAATGTAAACAGCAAGCTTGACTTCATCTACAACGCTAACGGTGGTCACGATGCCGCTACTCTTACTTACAAGAACTTCAGCTCTACTGTACAGCAGTTCGAGGTTAAGGTTCCTGTTGTAGTAACATACTACTGGGGTAAGATTCGCACTGAAGTCACCATTACTGTTAAGAAGACTTCTGCAAATGCACAACCAAGAAATTAAGAAGTTATTAAACTTTAATTAATTCACCATTAAAGGGGAGGAGTTTTGCTCCTCTCCTTTTTTTAATTTTTAAATAATGAAAAAGATATTTTATGTTTTTCTCGGAACTACTTTGTCGTTAACTATTCTCTCCTGCTCATCGGGAAAGAAAAAGGAAATGACCATTGCGGAGCAGTATCTAAGACCGGCTTCCGTGAATTATTCCAGCAAGGATTCTTCTGAAATCAATTCTCTGGTCGAAAACTATGTTACAGCACTAAAATCTAAAGATATTGATGCTGCCGCCAATATGTTGTATTTCGTACGCAACGACAGTATATTCCCGATTACAGATGAAGCCCGCCAGGGATTCACTCATGTTTATAGCAGCATGCCTATATATGACTGCAAGGTGACAACGCTCATCCTTAGGAGTGAACTTAACAACGAGGCAAGGGTGGTTGTCAAGGTTAGGGAAGATGGAGACATTGAGAAGCAGATTGGCACCACTACAATATCCCTAAACCCTGTGCAGATTGAAGGCAAGTGGTATTTGACTCTTCTCGACAAGAACGCACAAGGTGTACAGGATGTTTATGAGACCAATTAAACACACGGCTTGTTTGCATCTTCTTCTCTCTTTGATGCTGACGATGTGTTTCACTACTGCCACAGCAAAAAAGCAGAAAGAAGCTCTGATAGCGTTCGACTCGCTTTCTATTGATGTCGGAACAGTCTATATGGACTCACCGGTGCATACGTACAAGATTCCATATAAGAATATAGGCAAGTCCCCATTGGTGATCTCAAAAGTCGAGACAAGCTGTGAATGTACTCTGGTGGATTTTTCGTCGGCATCGCTCAAGACCGAGAAGAGTGATACACTTACTGTGCATCTTGACATGTCGCCATTTAAAGTGCGTGGTCCTTTCTTGAAAGAGATTACTGTTTTCTCGAATTCTTCTGAGGGGGACGTAGAGTTAATTTTTAAAGGTTACTTAGACTATGAAAGAAAGAAAGATGAATAGACACATAACCATACTCTTGCTTATGTTGGCAGCTCTGTGCTGCGGGCAGCGGATGTTTGCCCAAACCGAAGAGGCAGATGCTTTGGTGGTCTTGTTAAATGATGGCTTAAGCCATTCATATATACTTGCGGAAAAGCCTGTCGTGACATTCGACACTGACAAGATTGTCATTAAGACAGCTGATTTCATGACTGAATTGAACGGTTACAAGTATGAGGATATCACAAAGTTATACTTCAAGGAACATGGTTCGTCTTCGGTGGAAAGACTGGAGATGAAGGGTGTCCAGTTCAGATTCACCGACGGAAGTCATGTTGCTATAGAAGGTGTGGATGGAAAATCGTCCCTCACAGTGAATTCACTTGATGGCAAGAGCTATCAGCATTTAGCGACACGCAATCACGACAGTGTTTCTATCGATCTCACTTCAGCTCCTGACGGAGTGTATATAATTAAGGTTAACAACAACTCATATAAAATTATCAAACGATGAAACGATTATTCGGATTGTTGCTGATGTTGTCATTTATGTTGTGCAATATGGCACAGCACACTGTTGTGATACAGCTCAAGGACGGCACCAAGCAACTTTACAACAGCACAGATATCGAGAGCATATCATTTGACCCCGAGGTGGATGAAATCCTCTCTGTGACTGCAGCGCCTGCCTCTGATATTCAGAAAAGCCAGGCAAGTGTTATTGTTTCAATAAACACTAACATACAGTTGGACAAGCTCGGCGAAGTTGGCGTGTTGTATGCCACTTCTGAGGACTTGCTCTCATCAGCTCCCATGAAGTTGACTTCAACAGTATCAAACTCTGCGTTGCGCTTTACTTTGTCGTCTTTGACACCCGGTACAAAATACTTCTATAAGGCATACGTCACCTACAACGGTGAAAACGTATATAGCGATGTCAGTTCGTTCACTACTCCCAGCACAAGTTTCCCAGTGGCAAATATGGTTGACCTTGGGCTTAGTGTGAAGTGGGCTTCTTGGAACATGGGTGCCTCAAGTATTTACGACCGTGGCGGATACTATGGCTGGGGAGACCCGACAGGCGAACTGTACTCAGCTTCAAGCGGCGACTATGCAGTTGGCAACACTAATTCAAACATTGCAGGCACGGAATACGACCTTGCCCATGTTCAGTGGGGAGGCAACTGGCGTATGCCAACCGAAGCAGAGATAAAGGAACTTCAAAACCTTACGTGGGAATATGAGGAGAACTTTGGTGGCAGCGGTGTTTCCGGTTGGAAGATTTCCGCCAAAAACGGAAACTCCATTTTCCTTCCAAGCAATGGCTACAAGAACTCAAGACATCCTGAAGGCATTGATATCGGCAGATCTACATTCTATTGGACTTCTGAGATAATAGATTTATATCAGCCAAAATATGCTAATTTCAATACTACTAATTTCATTATTGTAACTTTTACAGACAAGAATGTGTGGATGCCTTTGCGCCCGGTATATGATGACAATGTGCCTGTGATTGACAATCCCGAAGGAAACGACGACCCGAATGATAAGCCGGCTGCGGGTAAATATGTAAACCTCGGTTTGTCCGTTGCATGGGCAGATATTAACATAGGTGCAACTATGCCAAGTGAATATGGATCATATTTTGCATGGGGCGAGACCAAGACGAAGTCGGATTATTCAACCAGCAATTCTGATACCTACGGTCAGAATTATGGTAGTGATATCAGTGGTACCACATTCGATGCAGCCCAAGAACTTTGGGGAAGCACCTGGCGTTTGCCTACTCAGGAAGAGATTCTGGAACTAAAGGAAAACTGCATCTGGAAGTGGACAACAAAGGATGGTGTTAATGGCTATCAAGTGACTGGTCCTAACGGACGCTCTATTTTCTTGCCTGCCGCAGGAAAGAAATATGGTAGCAATGAAAGCGGTATTGGAGAAAATGGTTTTTATCAGACTGGTAGTTCCTATACTCTCCGTACGGACAACGTGTTCAGTTGGGATTTGGAATTCGATGCAAGCGGAACTCCGAATGTGACCTATTGTTCGCGTGCGCATGGCCTTTCAATACGTCCTGTTCATCCAATGTAATTTTTTCAATACAAGGATAAGATAATCAAAGGCGGAAGACTACCAATAGTCTTCCGCCTTTTTATAACCATTCTGCTTCTCCACTTCCTCCATTCTCCACAGCTTCCATCCCACGAACTTGCCCTGTTCACTTGTCAAGTGGATGCCCTGTTCACTTGTCAAGTGGATGCCCTATTCACTTGTAACGAGGTTCCTCTATTGTTAGGACATAAGTATAGGCATTTTAGAATCCCCCTATACTATGATTTTTTTAAATTTTACTGCCACTACTGCCACCTTTGGGGTTAATATGCTTAAATACAGGTTGTTAAGTGGTGGCAGTAGGGGTGGCAGTAGGGTGATAATGGTGGCAGTAGAAGCCGTTTTTCATTCAAAACCACGTGTTTTTTATGCTAATTTGAAGCTAAACCGTCATGTTTGCGATAAAAACAGTAATAATTCGGCGTAATTTTAAACAGTTTCTTCGTGTCTTTGTGTTTAAAATTATACCATCAGAATAGTTACGCGGTAGTCTGCCGTTTGTTAAATAGTGGTAAATTAATGATTATGGCGAGGTGATTGTTTGGATTATTATCGAATTATTTGTATCTTTGCAATCAGATGCGGGCTGATCACTCCTGCAACACGCGAAATAATTATGGGTACATATATAAATAAAGGTAACTGTGAGTTTACTGACATCGTCAATAGCGAGTATGTTGACAAGACATCGCTGATTCCATTAATTAATAAGACGCTCAACACCGAGTGTCGCTATAGCTGCGTGACCCGCAGCCGGAGATTCGGCAAGTCGATGGCTGCAAAGATGTTGTGTGCCTATTACGACAAGTCGTGCGACTCGCGCGAGCTTTTTGTAGGATTGGATGCCGAGAAGGACAAGTCTTTCGAGAAGTATCTAAACAAATACAGCGTGATTTATCTCGATGTGACATCTTTCACAGCCAGACCAGAACTTGGGGACAGGATTGTGAGGGTTATACAGGAGAAAATCATTGAGGAATTGAAGGATGCATTTCCTGATGTGAGATATAAGGATAACTCCGACCTTATGGATACCCTCTCATCCATCCGAGAATCCACAGGTGAGAAGTTCTTCTTTATCATCGACGAGTGGGATGCCATCTGCCGTGAGTTTCCCGACAGAAGGAAGATGAAGGGAGACACGTCGGGTGTCGCCCCGACAATCCTTGACGAGTATGTCATGCTACTTCGCCGCTTGTTTAAGACCCAGGACTCCGACCGTGTCTTTGCCGGGGCATATCTCACTGGAATCCTGCCAATAAAGAAGTATAACACTGAGTCGGCTTTGAACAACTTTAATGAGTATTCGGTTATAGACCCTGCTTTTCTTGCCCCGTGTTTTGGATTCACCAAGGATGAAGTTCAGTCATTGGCAGAGCAGCACAACGCATCCATGGAAGAACTGAAGATGTGGTATGACGGATATAATATCGGCAAGGAGAAGTCCATTTATAATCCATATTCCGTAATGAAAGCCATCCAGCGTGGAGATTGCAGGAGCTATTGGACAACTACCGGAGCATACGACTCCGTGGTCACCTATATCCAGATGAACTTCGATGGTCTGAAGGATGACATAATCCGTATGCTTGCAGGAGAGCACGTATATGTTGATACGACAGAGTTTACGAACGACATGCACATCGTGCGCAGCAAGAATGATGTCCTTACCGTGTTGATACACCTCGGTTATCTGGCATACGATGAGGATGAACAAGAGTGCTTTATCCCGAACAAGGAGGTTGGTGATGAAATGAATAACGCAATCAAGGCGACTGCTTGGGACGAATTGGCCAAAACGATTCAAAACTCGAAGAACCTTCTCGCCGCCACCATCTACGGCAACGAGCAAGCCGTAGCCAAAGCCATTGACCTCGCTCATGACGAGAATACGAGCATCCTCTCCTATAACGATGAGAACTCGCTTGCCTGCGTGCTTTCAATTGCATATATTTGGGCAAAGAACGAGTATGTGATTCGCCGTGAGTATGCCACAGGCAAGGGCTATGCCGACCTTGTGATGATTCCCCGTCGCAATGTCTCAAAGCCTGCACTCGTCATCGAGCTGAAATACAACCAATCGACTGACACTGCCATCAGCCAAATCAAGCGGAAGAACTATCCCGCCAAGTTGGCTGACTATACGGGTGACATCCTTCTCGTGGGAATAAACTACGACAAGGAGTCGAAGCAGCATACTTGCAAAATTGAAAGTGTAAACTGAAAATCACACTTCCTCCATCCTCAATAACTCCCATCCTACGAACTGCATGATAATCTTGTGCATTTGCGTTCCCTGACGCAGAGCTCCCACTCTCGGCGCTGCGGCATAGCCGTTGATTTGCGCCACAGCCTTCTGCCATTGCTCCTCGGCGGTTTCCTCGGTGTAGTCCTTCTTGGCTATGTATTTCAGCTCTATGATATAGCAGTGCTTGGCCTGATAGTGGGTGAGGTTTGGCAGGAGGAAGAAGTCGCAGTAGCCATGGGCTACCTCTACTTCTGGAGCGGTGTAGTAGTAGTCGTTGAGGTTGAGGTATGCAAGGAAGAATCCCTGAATATTGCGCTCGCCCTCAATGCAGTCACGCACAGACGAGAGGTTATAGTAGCAGTCAGCCATATACTGGAGAGTGTCACGCCAGTTGCCGTCAACCGCCATACCGATAAATGCCGTTTTTAGTTTATAAACTCTTATGACGGCATATTGGTTGTACTGTTCCTGAATGTATTTATAATACTGCTTTCTCACGTTGTTGTTCGGAATGCCGAGTGTAATCAGAGGTCCGTTGGTACCCTTGATGGTCAGCATGCCGTAGTAGAACAACAGACTTGGGAAAATCTCAGGTTCAGTCATCTCCATAGCCGAAAATGAGGGGATGAGTGTAGCTTCAATCTCTCCCTTTTCAATAATCTCAAGCATAACTCCCTGTCGGTCTCCGTCGAGTTTGTCGAGTCTTATCAGCCCCTTTAGCTTGTTGTAGTCGGTCTTTGTGTTCGGGTCGAGCATAATCTCAGGGGCTTGACCGTATGACACATAGTGTCTGAGGTAATACATCACCATGTCGCAGTTGAACACCCTCACGTCGCTGGCAAGACATTCCTTGGCAAAGCAGTAGTTGTCATACCACGGCTTCATCTCTTCAATCATCGCCTCTATGTCACATCCGGCGGGCAACATTCCCACCTTCTTATAATATGTGAACATCTCGCGCACGTCCTCCGTAGAGAATCCGAGCATCTTGTCCAATTCTGGAATCATCGACACGTTCCATCCGATATTGAAGCCGCTGGTGAGGTCATCGAGTGTAACAGGACTCACTCCCGTGAGGAATATTCGCTCGAACATTCCCTTGAACAGTTTGAAGAAATCGCGATAGAATCCGTTGGCGTGCGTGATGGCATGATACACAGCATCACCCTCCTCGTTAAGCACAACGTTGGTGAAGTTGTCATACTCGTCGATGATGAGATATAAGGGAATGCGTACCTGTTGGGCAGCACTGTTAATAAAGTTGAGTTTGGCGCGGGCGGAATTTGTTTGCCTTACCTTGTCAACTATCCATTGCGGGTAGTCGTCCTTGTATTTTTCAATAAACAAGTCGAGACACCCGCAACTGTATTCGTTGAAGTTCTCCTCAAGCCTGTCCATAGTGCCTCCAGCCCTCGAATAGTCGAAGTACATCACCTGGTATTTATTTCGCAGCGGGGTAGGGTGCTTGCCCACCCACAGGTTGCCGAACAGCTCGTCAAACCGTCCCTCCATCGCCTTGTCATAGTAAGCCTGCATCATGCTGATGAACAGGCTCTTGCCAAAGCGGCGGGGGCGGATGAATATCAGAGTTCGTGGCTGGCTTTCCAGTTTCTCCAAATACATTGTCTTGTCAATATAGTACAAGTCGTCTTTCCTTACCGACAAGAAATCGGACACTCCGTATGGTATTTGTCTTATCCCTTCCATTATACTAAGTATTTAAATTCGCCACAAAAGTACTAATAAAATTCGAGACCGCCAAATGTTTCCCCAATTATTTGCTGAATTATACATTTTCCCCTGTCGTCAAAAATCTCAGCTCCCCCTAACTTAGGTGGGAGCTGAGATTACTTTATTTCTTTTCAAGTTTGATGTAGAACAGATTGCAGCTGTCAGCCTTTGTGAGTTTGTGGCTGCCTGCGGTAATCGTGGTCGTGAGGGTCTTGGTTGTGGTGTCTCCCGCAACCTTTGTTCCATCCACTTTGATAGAGCATTTCGTGTCCTCACTGCCGAAGTATAGCGTCATATTCATTTCTTCCGTGGTAGTGAATGAAATGGATGTGGATGATTCAATCTTCAGGCATGTGGTGTAGGTAGTGCCATCCACAGTGGCAGAACCCTTTGAAGTGCTGTAGTTGCCCACCACTGTGAAAGCCGAATTGGAAGGAGCCTTCGCCTGGAAGTTGCAGCCAATGGTTCCCTCGATTGGCGTGTCTCCACCTTCGTCTTCTCCGCCTTCTTCTCCACCTTCGTCTCCATCTCCGCCTTCGTCTCCGCCGTCGTCTCCGCCGTCGTCGATAGTCGAGTCATCGCCAAATATGCCAACGAGTGATGACTTGTAGTTCTGCAGGGCTGATTTCAGGGCTGCATCCACGTCGTAGTCGGCATCCTTTCCGGTGAAGTCCCATGTGAAGTCTCCGTGGTTCAGACGTCCTGCTCC
>JALFIX010000005.1 GCA_022775105.1 Prevotella sp.
TCGAGCGGTGGCGGTGGAAACAGTGACAGCAATGGCTGGGGACGCAACAAGGACGAGGATGACCGCGAATGGGCACGCCGCTGCGCAAGAAAGGCCAACAGCATGTGCAAGCGGAGGAAGGGACTGAAACGATAAACAACATCTTTTTAATACTCACATTAGAATATGGGCATAGGAAAGTCAAAGGTATCTCCATCAATAGATGTTGATGATATGTTGGGTGCTGTCGAAGCCGAACGGCAGATAGCGTCCGAGAAGGAAGAACTGGAGAAGGCACTTAAAGAGTTGCGCGAGCTAAAATCTGTGCTGCAAATGTTTATGGAAGACTTGGAAACAGCCATCGATGCAGAGTGCAAGGCAGAGGGAGCCTTGAAGGCGGCGGCAGAAAGCTGTGACAATGTCGTAGGCGGCATCTGCAAAGCCATTGTGGATGCGGAACAAAACACGGTGTTCAGGGCAGAAATATCGCCGGAGTGTCTCGCTCAGCTCCGCCAACTGCTTGAAGACTGCATCGCCAAGGAAAGGCAACTATTGGAGGAGCACAGAGCCATGCAGCTCAGGATGCTGGAGGAACACGAGGTGAAACTTGAAAAAATCCTCAGCCATAGGGAGGGCGTATGGTTCTCTGACTTCTGGATGAAGTTTCTATGTGTGTTTCTGTTGGTATATACTGTGGTGATTGCCCTGTTGGCGTATTGGAAATAAACTGGTGTACAATAAGAGAATTGCAGCCATGCCAATGCCATTCGGTTTCATTGCTGATAAGGTTAATAACCCTGCGGCACTAAGGTTATTAATCTTGCTGCACTAAGGTTATTATTCTTACTGCCAAGAAAGATATAATTAGTAAGCCCCGTCCCTGCCGTCTCTGACAGTATGAAAAATAAGGGTGTATATACCAAACAGCTATGGCATATACACCCTTTATTATTTCTGTGAAGTATTGCAACTTTTATTCTGCCGTAGCCTCGGATGAGGTATCGGATGTCACGATATTCACTCCACTGAGATAGTCTTTATAAAATTCTATAGCTTCTCGTAGCTTGGTTATTGTAGTTTGATTGCAACCTACAGCCCTGATGGTCTTCAATGCTTTGCAGTTAGTAAACAAATGTATGTTATTGGTCGAATTACTAAGGTCACAATTGCTAAAGTCCACGGTTTCCAATGAAGTACAGTTATAGAACATATAAGTCAATGATGCATTATCTGCGCATTTAAAACTGCAGCCGCTCAAATCTATTTCTTTCAATGCACTACAGTTTTTAAACATCTCATAACAGGTAGTCACTCCATTAAAGTTGCATCCACTCAGATTTACGGAGTTTAAATTACCACAATCCATAAACATTTCATAGCAATCTTTACTGCTCAACTGAGCACCGCTTAAGTCCACAGTTTGCAAAGCTTTGCATTGATAAAACATCCATTTTGAACCTGTTACTTTTCTAAAGTCACAATAGGCAAAGTTGATGCTTGTTAATTTTTTACAATCTTTAAACATACCAAAGGAATTTGTAACATTCTTCAGGTTATGTCCGCTTAAGTCTATGCTTTGCAGATTAGAACACCCCGAAAACATACTGGAACATTCAGTAACATTGGAAAAATCGCATCCGCTTAAATTGATGCTGGACAAAGAATTGCAATTATAGAAAAAAGCGCTTAAACTGGTTACGTTTGATGTTTTCAGTCCCTCCAATGATACGCTTTGCAGGGAGTTACAACCACTAAACATACTTTCCAATGTATTCAGATTTTCGCTAACCTCCATTCCTCCCCAGGTGAAAGAGGTGATGGCAGACCCGTAAAGAAGTCTTTCAAGGGAGGTAACATTAGGAAATGAACAATCCTCGAAAGTGACAGACGACAAGGAAGAGCATTTTAAATTGCTCAATGCAGTGAATGCTTCATCACCATTTACTTTGTAAAAGCGCGCTGATGTTATGCCGTTCAACTTCCCTTCATTCAGGAGAGACCAATTATGGTTGTTCAGCGTGCCTGCCAATGTCAAACAGCCCGTTTTCAATGCTGTTTTCACCAAGTCAGATGTCAGCGACTCGTCATTGGCGCAATACAGCACATTGTCAACAACTTTGATAGAGGCGGTGCTGCCATGGCTGTTGGTTATCGTATAACTGTTGCTGTCATAGTCGGTTACAGTGACTTTGTTTTCTCCCACCGAAATGTTTTTGGCTCTTGTCCATGTGCCGTCTTCTTTTTCAAATACACTGCCCAAATAGCTTTGGGCTGAAAGTGGCATGGATGCCAATGCCGTGAGGCATAGGGTTATGATGCTTTTTGTCTTGATATTCATAATCGTATATGTTTTTTAGATTTATTGTCCCCAAATAGTGCCATATTCGTCTGGATCAGGCTCGTCTCCATTTGTACCGAATCCAATACTTTCCGTTGCATTGCCGCTTCCGGCAAGCAGTTGAAGCGACGCTATCTCATATACCGTCATCCGCGGCTTGATATATTCTTTCTTTTTCATATCTTTCTTCACGTTTATCTTATGATTACTTTTGTTGTCTTGTTTCCTCTCTTTACGATGTTAATGCCTTTTTGCAGGTCAGGGAGTCGATGACCGTTGAGGTCGTAAATCTCCGCTTCGCTGTTATCAGCGGCATTAAGCACATCGATGGCGGTGGTGTCGTCATCACCGATGGACAGGCTCAACATTCTTGCCTGTGCCGATGGTGACGTTGTGTTTGCCGAGAGATAAGAGTGGAATGCACCCACCTTGACTGTGTTGGCTTTACCGCTGTTAATGAGGTCGCCAACATTCCAGAACTTGTCATTGTTGATGATATAGGCATTGATGTCGAGGGCATCAGAGGTGGTCAGCGTGCCTACCAACGAGTAGTTTCCTGCCGTGCTGCCTGTCTGAATGATTTTGCTCATCGCCACACCTTCTCCTTCTTCTTCGCTTAAAACAGATATGCTGATGACTTTAACAGCTGCATTGCGACGCACAAGCACAGGTGTGCCAGCGGCAATTTCTTGATTGTCAATCCTGCTCAGCACTATCTTTGAATTTTCATTATCCACGCTGGAAAGCTGATAGAAGTTGCAATCGCTGTAAGCGTTTGGATTAATAGCAAACGGCAGACAGAGCGTGCCCCATTGGTTGCCTGCCATATCTCTTAAATACGATACGCTGCCCACTGTGATGTCAGCCTCGCAGTCATATCCCTCGCTGTCATTGAGTGTCATGTCGGCCACCCTAATCACGCCATTCTTTTTCTTGGCAACATAATATTGTTCTCCGTTTTTCACGAACAAGTCGTCATGCTTATAACCACAATCGGTATAGTCACATGCGTGGCTATAAGTATTGTCATCATTTTTTGCATATCCATTCTTGTTGTGGCTCCACACCTGATTGTATTCTTTGATGTCCGCCTTGCTAACTGTTGATGTCTTGTCCGTGTCAAAACTGATGCTCAAATCTAAGTCGCTGAAACTGACAACAGGGTTGAGAGTTTGAGGATATGACAACTTGGTGCCGTCTGTCAGCGTAATCTCGAGTGCATTCACTCCAGTGGCATCCATGTCGTATTGAATGTGATTTTCTTCATCATGTAAACATGTTCTGAACCGCCCGCCTTCCATTGTCTGCCATTCACCGAAGGAATGTCCTGTAGAATTTAAAATTTCTGTTCTTGTTTCACCGCAATGGCTGCACTTGTATGTCACATACCCATCTGCTGTACATGTTGCTTCTTGGTTTTCTTTCACCTTTGATACGTCATGTATGGCTATGGAAAGAGTTCCATTTTCATATTTCCAGCAAAGCACTACATCAGAACTTTCACTATCAGATATTTGAAACTTTTGTGAATAATCTCGCAATTGTTGTGTCAAATATCCTTCAGAACAAGACGATGATAAGTTGTAAGTGGTAGCAGTTGTAGTAATGCTTATCGCATCTTCTGAACTGCTTTGAGGATAATAATATTCAGCGGGCCAATCATTAGCATCTAGAACTGCAAGATAAAAATATTCGCATGATGACAGTCCAACCTTATTAATTGATGTTTCAAAACTAATTTTATTACCATGTTGGTCATAAATACATAGTTGTTGACTGAATGTCTGCATCGTTCCTGACAATAGGAATGCAATTGCCAGGATTATGGATTTAAAATAATGTGTAAATTTCTGTTTCATTGTTTGTTTATACATCAAACCGCCCGAATTTATTATAATAATTTATTCGGGCGGCATAATTATTAATCTTGTATTCTTGTATTACCCCTTTTTATACCAACCAACAATGTTTACATAAATATCATTGAAGTCATTGTCGCTATAGTCCTCAAGGGCTATCGTAAAATTCTTTCCTACGATATTTCCATTATCGTCAGTAATGTCATAAAGAACAGGTCGTCCTTTTAGCTCACTTGTTGTCTTCACCTCAACGGTTAATGAAAGATTACTCCCGACAATAAATCTAGCCCCCTGCGCTAAAGGCGGATCGATAGAAGTATCAAATTCATTCTTTTTCTGTTCGGAGAAACAAACGTTTCCCTTTTCATCCCTCAGTTCTACTCTTGTCATAAGTGCGTTCTGAGTTGTCACAAACCATGAGATGTATCCATCCTTTGGCATAATTACTTTGATTTCTCTTTTCATTTTATTTATTATTTTGACAGTTAAAATTTTCAAAGGTATATAGTTTGACACAATTTTCCAGTTCCTGTTCGCTCAGTTGTACGTATTTTATTCCACTTGAATTAAGAATTCCAAGCGATGGGATAATGGAGTAACCATCTGTTCCTTGCAGAACCATTTTACCCTTATATGAAAGAACTCCGCTCAGCGAAGTGGAACTTGAAGATTTCCTGTTTTTATAAGGGTATAAGCCAAATGAGATTTCCAGAAATTTTTCTGATGTTTCATCAGAAGCCTCATTTACAGCATTGGTATAGAGCATGGCACAATTGTGCCATCTGGCAAGGCATTCTCCTACTCCAGAAAACATATTACTCTGTCCTGAATTGTCAGATATAACCAACATGACATCTACAAAATCACAATATCTGTGAAGAGGATTTCTTGCGTCAAGAAGATCCATTGCATCCCTACATATTGCGATTCCTACTACACAATCCTGATATCCCAATATAGAGATATTCCCATCCAAGTATAAATCTTCCAATAATAGGTCATAGTCTGCAATTGGATATGCCTTAGTACTGATGTTGTATTCATTAGCAACATTTCCCGAATATCCCATTGAGAAGGGGAATACCTTATTGTATTCTCCTAATATACCCCATTTGTTGCCTGCTCCTTTTGACAAGAAAGTTGCTGTATTTGTAAATTGTGTACCATGTTCTTTGTAATAACTGCCCGCAACAACCAATTCCAGGTTACTACTATTAGTATTTGCATCAAGAATATTAATTAATGATGCAATCTTTTCATGATTGACAAACAACTCTGGCAATATTAGAATCTTTGCTTCCCTTGAATTTACTACAGATTTATTGAGTATTTCATCGACCGTCTCGGAACTTGCACCTTCGTATACATGAATTCCTATATTTCTAAAATTCAGGCTTCTTGTTGCATCCATGCCCAAACATGCAGACGAAGAAGCATGCCCCGCTGCTGCTATTAAGTTTCCTGTTTCATCAAATAGCCTTTTGTTGCCAATTATGCTATGTGTTGTACTGAAATTTGATAGCTCTTCATTATTCAATATTATCCCTCGGATGTTTTGGAATGGACAACTTCCCAACGTCATCCTATCCTCATACCATTGTTTCCTGCCTATTACAAATAATAAATTATTATACTGTACATACTCTAAATCATTGTTTGGCAAATCATTTAGCATGTCATCATAGGCTTTAAGTATTGAGAACAATAAAGCATCACGTTCAGTTGCACTTTTTACGTTAGCAAGCTGTGATATATACCATTCATCAAACCGGAACTTGGTATTTTTACTATTAGCAAGGTCTATAAGCGACTGTATTTGCTCAACAAACTGTTTTACGTTGTTGTCTGATAAATAATTAGTGATAACATTATTCTTGTTCAAAAGATACCTGCAATAAATATAAGCGATGAATTCTTCATTGGTTTCCCATTCCAGTCTTTCTGCAATTGAGTTAATTTCAATTTGGACAGTCTCAACCTTTCCTTCGGAAGTTCTACAACCATTACAGATATGGGTATATCCCATTGATGTTCCGTCATTCATAAGATTGCAATATGAATTGAACGAGAATTCAAATCCGTCCTCAGAGGAAATTTCAAATGACAGTTCTGTTGAAGTGGAGATGTCTTCACCAGAGATTACAGGCATATACTTGTAATCACCATTTTTGGAAAAATCAATAATCAACCGTTGATTGTCTGTTAACAGTACATGGACATTGCTTGAACATCTTGTTGTCACGTTCCATGATAAAGGATTGCGACATCCTGCTGTTTTAAATTTATAAGTCTTATTCATATGGATATGTATATTATAATAATACGTTTAGATTCTTAATATTTAATTCCCAAGAGGTAAACTAACTTAACAGTGTAGATATACACACAGAGCCTTCCGCCGGTGCCCTTGTCTGACACCTGCGGAAGGTTCTGTATCTATATATGAATGAAGACGTTACGGCAAAGCCGATACCCCCCCCCCTAAATCATTAAGACTCAGGAGTTTATGGTTGGTCTTTGTTGTATGTTTCATTGTCTTCATTTCCATAATTCTTAATGTGGCGCATCACTCATTGTTGAGTGAATATACCAAGATGCGCTGCAAAGATACGAATTTTCTCTCATATAAGCATCAAAATGCTCGGAATTTTATTCATAT
>JALFIX010000012.1 GCA_022775105.1 Prevotella sp.
TCGAGCGGTGGCGGTGGAAACAGTGACAGCAATGGCTGGGGACGCAACAAGGACGAGGATGACCGCGAATGGGCACGCCGCTGCGCAAGAAAGGCCAACAGCATGTGCAAGCGGAGGAAGGGACTGAAACGATAAACAACACCTTTAATACTCACATTCGATTATGGGCATAGGAAAGTCAAAGGTATCTCCATCAATAGATGTTGACGAAATGTTGGGTGCTGTCGAAGCCGAGCGGCAGATAGCGTCCGAGAAGGAAGAACTGGAGAAGGCACTAAAAGAGTTGCGCGAGCTAAAATCTGTGCTGCAAATGTTTATGGAAGACTTGGAAACAGCCATTGGTGCAGAGTGCAAGGCAGAGGGAGCTTTGAAGGCGGCGGCAGAAAGCTGTGACAATGTCGTAGGCGGCATCTGCAAGGCCATTGTGGATGCGGAACAAAACACGGTGTTCAGGGCAGAAATCTCGCCGGAGTATCTCGCTCAGCTCCGCCTGCTGCTTGAAGACTGCATCGCCAAGGAAAGGCAACTGTTGGAGGAACACCGAGCCTTGCAGCTCAGGATTCTGGAGGAACACGAGGTGAAACTTGAGAAACTCCTCAGCCGTGGCGAGGGTGTATGGTTCTCCGACTTCTGGATGAAGTTCCTCTGTGTGTTCCTGTTGGTATATACTGTGGTGATAGCCCTGTTGGCTTATTTGGGAAAATGAGATACATCTGTTGTCTATTACTTACATTATATCACATGGTAAAGGGGTGTCTTACCATAAAGATAAAACACCCCTCCCATTATTATCTATTGTCGAACCTACTTTTTGTGAATGGTCATCTTGTATAATTCGAAAGAATTAATAGATTTTTCCTGAGCCCAAAAAGCAGATGGAATATTTACCAAATCAGGTATATCTGGAATCTTTTGTGTATCTTCCAAGACTGTTGCTTTCTTTTTGCCGCTTTTCATAAACAAGATACCAAATGCGTCAACAAAATAATTGATATTGGCAGAAACCATGGTTTTACTTCCGAACCACCAGTTATTGCGTGATCTTGCATTGTGTCCTTGGCCAATCAGCACATCAGCTTCGAATGTGCCATCTGGATTGGTTAATGTCAGTCTTCCTTCAATATAGAAGTTTAATTCATCTGGCATATGGGCATTGTCAGTGCAATCTGTTGCAATAACCTGGTGTCTCGACACTTCTTTGCCGAATCTTGTCGCTACATCAGAAGAGCCTTTTCTTCCTGCCTTTATTGTCAACTTCCATATACTTTTTTCCTCGTTCATTGCTTCCAATGTTAAAGGAGTCTTCTCGTCAAACCCTTGTCCATCTGTAATGACTTTGTTCGTCTCTTTAAATTCCATCTGAACATCTTTACCTGTATAGAACAGCACTTCGTTATCGTGTATTGTCATAATTATAATTTTGATTAAGTTTCACAAAAAAAACACTCTCTCCATCCTTTTCTTCTCCTTTCTGTGATGGATACTCTAAATTACACAAATTCAGACACCTCTCCCGTCTGATATAGGAGTGAACTTAATGCTGGTTGAATGAAGCTCTAATTACCAGCCTGTTATTTTTTTTCTACGATTTTTATCCGGCTTTCGTTTTCAAGAGTCTGCCAAGGATAAGTAGGAATCGGACTACCCTCTGGACAATAATTTAAAAAAGTATTTCTCATTCCCGAAGCTACATAGACTGTAACCTGGCGATTCTCGCCATTATCTATAAAAGCTGCATTAGTATCAACATCAGGAACATTTGTACACAAACTTAAGTCCACTACTTGAAGGTTTGTACACTGGGCAAAATTTTGTTCAGGAATGTTGGTCAATGTAGCGGGCATGATGATGGTTTCTACGGATGGAGATTGAAATAATGAGTATGTTGACATAGCTGTGGCTGTCGTGGCCGACAAATCCAGTGTCTTAAGCTTTTGAGAGCCCATAAAGAGCATATAAAGGTCATACCAACCATCCTCCCAGAGGGCACACGGCATGGTTCCTGTTACTTTTACGTAATCGGCTGTCAAAGCCGTAGTGAAGACCTCGTCGTTGGTGTTCCAAGTAGTAAAAAAGCGCCCATTCTCGCTGTCTGCTCGGGGGACGAGCGTCACTGTCGTATAGGGATTTTCAGGCTCCACCTCATCAAGCGGGTCGGTCCCCGACCATGCTTTTACACTTGCCTGGGAAATAGTTGCCTGGTTTTCTCCCACCTGCACGTTGAACGTATAGGCTTTGCCGGCTTGAAGTGCCCGGTTAGTTTTAAGAAAACCGTTTGCCTTCAATTTCACTTCAGTACCACCGATTGTCATTGTCAAAAAATACGAGTATGTACCCGTATCATAATAACTACCGGGAATCACTATGGCCGTGTAGCTCTGTTGGGCTACTTCACTCAATTTCTTGTCAGCAACAAAGGGGTATGGGACATAACCTTCGCCTGCTTGCTTGATGATATTACTGTTTGGTGTACTATTGGGAATTTTAACTATTTTCAGTGCGCTTACCACTTCATTGCCTGTATATTGATTCGTATAGCTGATGTTCAATGTCACTTTCGTCAACTGGTGGGCAAATTGCAAATTGACGTCTCCACCTTTCTCCACAGAGGCTGTTGCGGTCATATAGTCAGCTGACTTGAGCTTCTCTATCGTGCTCTGGTCTTCGGGAATCAAGAACGGCTCAATGGCAGCCGTTGCAGGCATATAGGCAGAGAACTCGTTTGTGCCGCTTGCCCACAGCACCAATCCTCCGCTTTGTGTCCAGTTAGTGCCATCTGTGGTGGCATAGGTACCTTTATTTTGGCTGGGGCGACTTTTATTGATAAGGCAGAAGCTGTCTCCGCTCTCAAACGTATCGCCGGCGCCGTCGCTGTTCACGCGCGTCTGGGCAGAGTTGACCACGGATGCCGAGGCTATTCGTACCACCTCATCGCCCTGTTGCAAACTGAGTTCATCCTCATTGCTGCATGCAGTCAGAACCAATGCGGCTGCCGCAACCGATAAAATTGTATGTCTTGTCTTCATCTTGCTTTTGTCTGAAAAAGGTTACTGTTGAATATTCTGGTCATAGTCACCATCCGGAGTTCCCCATCCCGTGAGTCCGATGGTCTGGATGGACGACAGTTCCACCTCGGTAGCTCCAATCTTTACATTCAGGCTGTATGCGTAGCCTGCCTGAAGTCCTGCGGCGGGCAATGTGACGGTAGAAGAGTAATTTCTCGTCACGTTCTCCGATTCCGTCAGCGTGAAGGTCAGCGTGGGGTTGCTGTCTCCGTCCAGCGTTGGGAAGAAGATGCTCTCTGCCGTCATCGTCTTGGCGGTGGCATCCATTGCGGTAAAGGGTTTGATGTCGCCCGTAGCCGCCGCAGTGGTGAGGACACCTTCGCTGTATGTGCCTTGTGTATGCACGCCATTGAGGCTGATGGCGGATATCTTGTCCATGGTCAACGCTTCGTATTCCTTGTTGAAGCTGAAGTGGATGTTCAGCTTGACTAGCAGATGGTTGAAGGCGATGTTTATCCCACCATTGCCGTCGATGGTTGCCCCATTGTCGGTGGTTCCGTTTTTGGTTGCACCCAGCAGGTCGCTGGCTTCCAGGTTGGCTTCCGAGCTTTGGGTGGTCTGGACTGCGAAGCCTTGGGTGATGTCGGCGGTATAAGCCGAAATGTTCACTCCGTCGTAGTTGGTAGTAGCCCACAGCAGTTTGCTGCCGTCCGTAGGCGCATAGAGGTTGTTCTCACCCTTCGTCATTGAGACATTGGTGTAATCCGTATCACCATTCCCCGTGATAGTCAGGTAGAAGGTCTGCGGCAGGTTGTCGCTACTGTAGCCGGCACGGGTAGCAGCAGACTGAACGTTTGCCGTTACTTTGATAGACGTATCCTTTTCAGGTGTTTGCGTCATCTCATCATCGTTAGAACAGCTCGCAATCAATGTTGCGAATACTGCCATAGCAAAAACTTGAATCTTTCTCATTGTTTATTGTTACTTAAATTAGGTTGATTACTCTAAATCGCATGTTCCCAAACTGCCACCGTCGTTCCATTCATTGACAGTAGCACTTGCATTCAATATCTGCATTGGCATCATCTCGTACACCTTGATCGAAGGCGACTCGTAGTTTTTTTTCTTGGTTTCTTTCATAATATTCTTTTTTAATTTGTTATTCATTGTATCAGTTTCATATACGTTCAAGATATACAAACGCACAAAGCCTTCCGCCAGTGCCATTGTCTGACACCTGCGGAAGGCTCTGTATCTATATGTGAATGAAGACGTTACGGCAAAGCCGATACCCCCCCTAAATCTCTAAGGTTCAGGGGGTTACTATTAGTCTTTGTTGTATATTCCATCTTCTTCATATACTGTTTTTTATAATGTGGTTCATCACCCAGTTGCGAGCAAATATACCACGTTGCGCTGCAAAGATACAAATTTTCTCTCAAACAAATGTCAAAATGCTCAGATTTTATTTGTATTTACAACAATTTAACGTTTTTAGCCGCCTTTCCGCTACAATTTCGCCTATAATCCGCTGCGAAAGTAAGGAAATACCCCATATCATGCAAGCCAACTTCGTAAATGCCAGCATCCACTTCGCAGCCCGTCCTCGCACTTGTCTATAAAATGACGATGCAAAATTACATCCAATACTTCAAATCGCCCAATCTGGTTTGTATCTTCCCCATTTTAGTTTGTAAACACCATGTTTTGTATTCCACAAATGCTATAAAACCCCACCATATCTTGGCTTTATTGGTGAAATTTTCTTAAATATTCACTCATAAGTGAATTTATATCGGAAATTATACTTAACTTTGCAGTGAATTAAGAGTATTATAACTATGGCAAAAGCAACATTAAAGACAATAGAACAGAACGACAATGTAGGAATGTTCTCCATCTGTTTTGATGGCAGTGAGGTGAGCGAGTTTGAGAAGTTCCTGAACGAATTCAAGGACAACGCTACATATAACAAGGATTTCAACGTTATCCTTTTGGCCTTGTCCAAGATTATCGACAAGGGGGCTCTTGAACGGTTCTTCCGAAACGAAGGCAGGATGAATGACAATGTCAAGGCTCTTGCCATCGATTCGCGCAAACTTCGTTTGTATTGCTTGCGAATATCTGACCAGATTCTCATACTCGGAAACGGAGGTGTTAAGAATACTCGCACTTACCAGGAAGACAGCAAGCTGAGCGGTTATGTGATGGATTTGCAGACTTTTGACAAAGTGCTGCTCAAAGCACAGAAATCAGGTAAAGTAACCATAGAGAAGAATATGATTACTGATATTCAGAGTGCAACATTTGAAATATAACACCAAGCCTATGATACAGAATGCTTTGTTTAGACAGTGCCTTGCCGCTATACCAGAAGAACAGAAGGCTGAGTTTGAGCTTTCGTTCGGGATAGCGGAGCGCATCAGTGAAGTTCTAAAAGCAAAGAACCTCACTCAAAAGGATTTTGCCCAAAAACTCCACAAGAGGGAGTCGGAAATATCCAAATGGTTGACTGGCAGACACAACTTCACCATGCAGACCATTGCTAAGATTGAAACGGCATTAGGATGCAAGCTCATCAATATAGCCGAGTGAT
>JALFIX010000035.1 GCA_022775105.1 Prevotella sp.
TTGTTGAGAAGCTCAAGATAACTGTTCCAAGTCTCCTCATAACGTTCTTCTGCTGTTTTCATTGTTACCTCTTTAAAAAAACGCGGCAAAGGTAAACAATTAATTTGGACAACGCAATACGTCATCGTGGAGACGCTTACAAGTAAAAAACGCGTTTCAATGCAAGTTACTCGTTAACAAGTTAACACTTTCCTATGAGGTTTCCTTCTTGAGGCTATGTGGCTCCATAGGGTTTCGCATATGCTTTCTCGGGGAGAAAAATTATTTTCCTCCCGAGGAAAAAATGGCGGTAGCCGCAACAATGCTTTTGCCTCCCCAAAGGCTCGAGGCAGCAGGTGTTAACTTGTTAACGTTAATTTGACGAAATTTCTGAAATCCGCATATTCAAAACTACAAAAATCTCATCAAGAAGCCTCCTGACCTCAATGACCCGGGAGGGCTTTATCATTTAGCCGAAGGCTTGAATATCCCTAAAAACAAGAAATCCCGCGATTTTTAACATTCATGTGGTATTTGAACCAAATTGAACCAAATCGATTTCGGAAATAATTAGTATATTTTGCCGCCGAAAATGCGGCAAATGCCCAATTACCATAAGTAAAAACGACTAAAAACATAGAATATTATGCAATGTCCTAAATGCGGAAACAGCAACATCAAGGCAGGACAGAAGTTCTGCACTAATTGTGGACAACCTCTGTCTGCAGGTTCTCAATCGGAGGCTCAGCCAGCTTCAAATGTTGGAGATAAAGGTTTTATCGACAACCTGACTCACCCAGGTACTTTCCTAAGTCGGGGAACACAGGGTGTTCAGGCACAAGTGCGTCGTGAACGTCTGCAACGCTTGCAGCAACAGGCTCAGGAACTGGGGATGGATGTGTCGCGTCCTCAAAACAACAACCAAACGAATGGTCAGCAACCACAGGCCTCGGAGCCACAACCACAGACCTCGGAGCTACAACAGAGAAGACTAATTGTGGATACTGATTCGGTGGAAGGCGTGAACATAGTTAGTGGGCGTGCAATATGGAACATACAGAAAGGCGAGATAGCACGATTAATTACCGAGACAGAGTTTGCGGCAGCTGACAACCTCAAGGGAGTGATAATACAGGAAGGTTGTATGGCAATGGTATATATCGATGGTCAACTTGTGTCGATGATGCCAGCTGGTGTCTATACGTTCCCTGCAAAGACTGAGACTGAAATCCGATTGGAGCGACGCCAAAGTGAAATCGACCAGCAGCAAGATGAGCTGGAGAGGCAACGCAGGGAACTGGAAAAAGAAGAAGACGAGAAGGCAAGGGCAAATGCACAGAGTTTTGCTTCGCGTGGAGTTTTCGGTGAGATTGCAGCATTTGGACGTGGTGTGATGAATTTCCTATTCGGAAAGAAAAAGAACGAGAAACCAGAACAACGTAACACCCGAATGCAACGCACAGTGCAGAAGCTCAAGATGCTGCCAGCACCCAAGATTTGCCGTGTGTATATAGCGAGCAACAGAATTATCAACATGCTCTTCGGCGCGACAATGGATGCTGAGGGCAACTTCAGTTTTGCACCAATGGCAATACCCACAAAACTCGTGGATGTTAACATGGGTGTTACCATGCAACTGCAAATAAGCAATATGCAGCAGCTTGTTCAGAATTACCTTGCCGACAGAAGCCGTCTGACAGTGGCTGACATACAACAGGAACTGCAGCCAGGAGTAAAGGCTCAGCTCACACAGATGCTGAGAAACCTTGACTATCAGGCAAACGGCCTTCCTGAGCCAATAGTCAACAACCTGAAGACAAGACTGCAAGCCACATGCAATGAACGTATGCAAGGAATAGAAGTGGTGAGAGTGCTCGACATAACCGACCAAAGCTCTGATTTCGACCGTTTTCGTGCAGTAGAGCGGGAATTGTTTGCAAGTGAGAAGGAACTTGGTTTCCTGCAACGCACCAACGAGTTCCGCTCACGCCTGGAGCAGGAGCAGAACAGGCGACAGATATACCAGGCACAAAATGCCGAAGAGCTGCGCCAGTCGCTTCAAGACATCAACAAGGACAAACTGCTTAATGAAGACGAGATGGAACAGTTTGTCGCCTTGCTGGAAAGTCAGAAGCGTATTCGTGAAGCTAACCTACAGAAGGACGAAGTCATTGCCAAGGAGGAGATAAGGGAAGCCCTTATCGACATGAAGAAGAGCGGGCTGGTGAAGGACGACGAATTGGCAGCCCTTGAGAATACTCTGACGCAAGGCAAGATAGGTCGTGAGAATGTTACCGACATCATGCGTGTTCAGGCTGAGCAGAAGTTGGAGATGGAGCGACAGATTGCCGAGTTCAGCCTGTCGGACAGCCGTTTGGAGCACGATATGGCTAATGCACTTCGCCAAGCCCAGCACCAAGGCAACCTCACTGCAGCTCAACTTGAAACCAAACGCTTGATGGATGCCTACAACGACGAGCGCAACGAGTTCGACTGGAGTCGTGCCTTCGAGCGTCAACAGAAGGAAGACAACTACGATTGGGATAAAACACAACGTGAGCGTGTGGCAGATAACCAACAGGCTATATTTGACCAACAACTCGAAGAACAGAAGGTTTTGGCCGAACACGGGCGTATGCGTCAGGATAAGTTCGACGACCTTGACATCCTTGAACGTAAGGCAGCCATTGCCCAACGCAACATGCAGGCAATTAAGGAAGCCGAACTGGCGGAACTGAAAGAGCAGAACCGCTCTGCAGAAAGCATACACTCTATGGATGCCAATGTCGCAATCAATCGCGATAATGTTGAGGCGAACATGACGGCGGAGCTGCTGATGGCAAAGAACATCGGTCAGGTAGGCGATGCCGGACAGTCTGCCTTTGCACAGGCACTTGGCTCTGCCAAGGAGAATGAACTGATGGCACAGCAACAGGCAGAGCAGAAGGCTCTCTACGAGCAAATGATGCAGAATCAGAACGCACAGAACGCACAAAACCAGCAGGTGATGATGCAGATGGCTCAGATGATGCAACAGGGAATGCTTGGAGCGGCAGGAGCACAGTTGGCAAATCAGCAGCAGGCGTTCAATCAGCAACAAGAGTTCCAGCAACAGCGTCTCGACGACCAGATGCAGATGAAGCAGGAGTATCGTGACAACATGATGCACCAGCAAAGCCGTATGGACCATACCCAAGACGAGGCGATGGACCGCATCGGTCAAGTCTCGACAGCCGCCGCTGGCAACATCAACGCCTTCAGTGGTGGCAACAAGTCACAACAACCATCCTCCACCCCAAAGCCAGAAGCCGGCAAATGTCCAAAATGTGGTGCACAGGCAAATCCGGAAGACGGATTCTGCATGGAGTGTGGTGCTAAATTATAATAATATTAAAAGATATTATGATACAAAAGGAATTAAAACAATTGATAGATAAGTACTGTATGGGCATCGAAGCTACCGATGCCCAGATGGACGAAATATTTGACTTAGTAGGCGAAATGGGTGCAGATCCACAAGAGGTGGCTGAATACATACAGAAAATGCAGAACGGGCCTACACGCGAAGAAGTGGAGGCCAAGAAGAAGGCAGCACTTGAGGCCAAGAAGAAGGCAGCACAGGAGGCCAAGAAGAAGGCCGAGCAGGAAGCGAAGAAAAAGACTGAACAGAAAGTAAAAAAGATGTCTGCAAATAGTATTCTTTTCCGCTATCCTATTATATTCTTAGTATTATTGTTATGCATCTGCTTGTATTATTGCTCAGTCGACAATGACGACAGTTTAGACAAACAAGAAGCAAATATCGAGCTGGTAGAACTTGAAACGGTAGAGGCCGACATCGCATCATCAGACGATGACTACGATGATGAAGACGACACGTCAACGTCTGTCGAGGAAAAGTTGAAGAAGCGCTATGACTATGTGTATATTTTTTCTCCAAACGGCCTTTTCAAAGTTGAGAAAAACAATAAAAAAGGCTTGTGCAATAGTGAAGGGAAAGAAGTGGTTCCTCCTGTCTTTGACTACATTTATTCACCGTTGAACGGTACTATCAAGGTTGAGAAAGAGGACAAGAAAGGGTTGCTTGATGCTAATACCTTCAAAGTGCTGATACCTTGTGAATATACATATATTTATTCACCGTTGAACGGTATTATCAAGGTTGAGAAAAACGACAAGAAAGGACTGTTTGATGCCAATACCTACAAAATGCTTGTTCCTTGTGAATATACATATTTCTACTCTGAGCAAAACGGACTGATAAAAGTTGAGAAAGGTAGCAAGAAAGGATTATTAAACGCCAAGACATACAAACTCGTGACACCCTGCATCTACGATTACATCTATTCACCGTCTGGAGGACTCATCAAGGTTGAAATAAAAGGAAAGACAGGATATTTGAATATGGACGGCTCCTTAGCAAGGAGGCCTGAGTAACATTATATATATAAATATGTATTGTCCAAATTGTAAAATAGAAATTAATGGAAAGTATTGTCCAGAATGTGGGACAAAACTTATAGAGAAACCTTCCAATGGTTTCAATCTGAATCTTGGAGATGCCAATGCCATTAGTGGCGGTGTGAATCTTCAGGACTCACACGACGTTCACAACATCGACAACAGCACATATTCCACTGTAAACAACACAGTGAACAACATTACGAATGTTGCTGGTAATAAAACAGAGATGGAACTTCTTCAAGAGAGAAAAAACCAGTTCTCGGAACAAGTTAACATTTTCCTAAGCGATAATGAATTACAGCAAGAGGAAGTTGTTCGGCTCGAAGAATTGCGCATAGAACTTGGACTTGACGAGATGACTGCCAAACGACTGATTGAGAATGCACGTAGAAAGGTGAGTGCAAGTGTACGTAAAACTTCACTGAAAGGTTCGGCTGCAACAATGATGAAAATCATTAGTAGCTACTTTATGGCTAACGACATTCAAAAGGTTAGACTTCAAATTCCGAAACTGGCGGCATATGCCAAACAGATAGAAGTGGATGAAGTGCAACACAAGTACTACGTGGCTCTTGCCGCCATTGCTCCAGAGAAACTGATAGAACTCTGCGAACAAGACACACTTACCGACAACTATTGGCGCACCTATTGGTCGTATGTGGCATACCACAAACTGGGAGAAATAGAGAAGGCAGAGAATGCTTTGACAGACCTGTACCGATTCACTCAATATCCAGAAGAGAACATCTCTCTTCTGCAAGTAGTTGAAATGCTTAATACCTTTGGTGAAGAAGAGGCAAGGACTATTCTTGACACAATAACTGAAATTTATAGTGAGGAATTGGGGTTATTTGCCAAAGCCTTATATCTGAGACTTAATCCGGAAGTAGGCAAAGGCATGGGCGCAAACAAGAAGAATACGTCTTTCTATTTGGAAAACATCATATCATTTGAAAGTCCGGAAAAACGAGCTGAGCGTGAAGCCATTGAAAGGGCGGAAGCCGAGGCTAAGGCTAAAGCCAAAGCAGAAGCTGAGGCTAAGGCCAAAGCTAAAGCAGAAGCTGAAGCCCGAAAGCAAATATCATATACCATATATATAAAGTCTGTGCCCGACCAAATTACGGCTATGATGTTGACACGAAATATACTTGGTTGGTCTTCTTCGGTGTCTAGAAAAAAACTCGCAGAACTTCCTGCAGAGGCTTTAGTGACCGATGACAAGTCGGAAGTAATGAATATTTTTGAAAAGCTTCAACAAGGGGGAGTCGAGGTTGACTACAGTGCCGTTAATGGTCTGGGAGAGAAAATGGTTTGTATAGAACTGGATGAATTAATAGTAAAAAAATTATACTTAGTTCGAGTTCGTCGTAATGGCAAATATGGATATGTGGACAAGAGTGGTCATTAAGTAATTCCTTGCAAGTACGATTATGCTGGGAACTTCCGTGAAGGTTTGGCTATATTCGAGAAGGATGATAAATGGGGCTATATTGACAAAAAAGGCAGAGAAGTAATTCCTTGCAAGTACGATCGTACTTTTAACTTCAGTGAAGGTTTGGCTATAGTCGAGAAGGATGATAAATGGGGCTTTATTGACAAAGAAGGCAGAGAAGTAATTCCTTGCATGTACGATGCTGCTGGGAGCTTCAGTGAAGGTTTGGCTTACGTCAAGAAGGATGATAAATGGGGCTATATTGACAAAACAGGTCGTGAAATTATTCCATTTATTTATGAATCTTTTGACTAATAACCATAGGAATAGACTTTCCAATGTTTTTCAGACATAATAATTTAATTTAACATACATAATAGATGAAACTTGACGATTATCTATCACAACTGAAGTCGGACATTGGCGATGCCTGGAAACAGATGAACGGCTTTTCTTCTGACGTTGAGCATAACGAGACGTCAGAAGGAAGGGCGTTGTTCTGTCCTGAATGTGGCACGAGGCTACCTGCCAACGCCCGCTTCTGCATGGAGTGCGGATGCAACATCGCAGAATATATGAAAGGTGGCAAAAAGAGCGAAGAGTGCGACCAGGAATATAATGGCATTCTATGGACTGACACTAAGAAATTGGCGGAGAAATATGATGAAGAGCGGTCGCAAGTTATCCAGATAATGAACGAATTCATAGAAGATAACGAGGAAATGGGCATAAACTGGATAATGCTCGATATGGCTGACCGGCAGAGGGAGTTAGGAGAAGCTACTTGGATGGACTATAGCGAGGTGCTGCAGAACTTTATGGCGGACAACTCAATACATCCTTCTCCCGAACTCGGCCTGTTCATCATAGGTGGCAATGACGTCATTCCACAGCCGTGTGAGGACAATCCCAGTGGCGACGGCACTCCGTATGACGCTCATGTTTATGCTGATTTCTACTACTGCTTCTATGGGCAGCTGACTCTGGATTTCCTCGATTATACCAAGGCACGTTGCAACGTTGCCCGACTACCACTTGAGACAGGCAAGATAACAGGTCGTACGATAGAAAAAGACATCTCTGAATATTTCTCATCGAGCAATGAAACGACAGACGAAGGTGGAATTGAAATTGGTAGGGCGGTGATGACAACCCATAGAGACTGGATTCCCGCAAGTCGAGAGATGTCGCGCAACTTGCCTACAGAACGATTGAAAGACGAGGATGGCTTATTGCTCGACAGAATGTATCTCAGTCCTGACATAATGGCTGACCTTGACGATGAAAGGAGCGATCTGTACTATAATTCATTGTCAAATGCTAATATGCTTGTGTTCAACCTGCATGGCTCATGCGAACCGGAAAAAGTTGGTTTCTATAGCAATGGTCTGGCATTCGAGCCAGTTATGCTCACTGGGGGCAATGCAGTGTTATTCAATACTGTGGCTTGTTGGGGTGCAAGATACATCTACTACAAAAGGGAAGAAAGTATGTTGCTTACAGCCATGTACGAATATGGAATCCTGTTGTATTCCGGAGCTTGCGTCCCGGCATTGGGGAAATGCGGCAACTTCAATTACGATGACACATGGAGCATACAACCTGCGGCTTATTCAGAGAAGTTTATGGCGAGATTCTCTGAATATGAATGTCTCGGCACGATGTCGGCAGGTGAGGCTTTCCTTAAAGCCAAATGTGACTACTACAACAGTAGCCGAAAGGTGGAGGAAGATGAACTGATACTTGCCACGGTGCTGATGTTCAACCTTTATGGCAATCCACTACTACGTACAAAACCTGACTTGGAACGCTTGTTGGACATACAACCCGAGGATGGATCTAAGGCTGTACGCATCCCATTCAGAAAGACTAAGAGAGAGGTGGTGATGGATATGAGGAAAGACAACAACCGCAAGTCGTCGATTATTGGCGACATTCGCATGGCTGTTGACTTGAATCTGCAGGCCATTCACGACTCAATAACCGAAAACCTCTATAATGTATTGGGTGTGGAGCCAAGGGAACTGAAGACAGTGGAGAAATTCTCAACCAAGGACATCCATGGAATACCTCAGGCAGGATACCTCTACAACTACGAACGGCATGAGGGCACAATAACGTCCCGAATAAGGGCGAAGGTGGATGAGACAGGCAGACTGATAGATGCTATTCAAACAAAAAATTGTTAATGGTTATTAAAAGAGAATAAAAACAGCCGTTTTATTGAAATTTCAATCAAAAGTTACTATATATATGGATGTTACTAAAATGTAGCAAAGAGACCGCCGAATCGCTTGAGAAAGGACGTAGGCATAAATTTAATAAAAACGAAAATATTATGGGACTAATTTTGAAACAGACTCTTGAAGAAGAAAAGTATTTAGAAGTTAAAATGCCTTATGGCCCACTTCAATCAGATTTACCATTTTTGCAGGCTTTTAACAAGACTCAAAAAAGTGCAAATCATCATCTGGATTTGTCATTATATCCAGAACCCTTTGCTGGTAATCCAAAGGCAAAAGTGTATTTGTTGAGTGGAAACCCAGGGTGGAGTGATTCGGATAATCGACTTATGACAACCAATCATCCTGATTGGGATAAGATGATGCAGCATAGCTATAATCCGATACCAGGTTTAGGTCATCCACAGACAATGTATTGGCTTGACCCTTATTGGAAGGGTCTGATTAAGCCAGTAAGCGGTTATCATGGGGGATTCACATGGTGGGAGAAAAGGACTAAACAATTGAGTCATATTCCAAACTTAGAAGAAAAGTTATTTAATATAGATTATCATTCCTATCATTCAAAAAATATAAAGATTAACTCTATCATAAATAGTTTGCCATCAAAGAAATATGTGGATGAAATAATAAAAGTTGCATTCAAAGACGATGACAGACTTTTTGTGATACTAAGATGTAGAAAAGCGTGGGAAGATAGGTTGAAGTCAATACTTGGAGTCTCTACGTTGCCATCCAATGTCATTTACTTGAAAAATCCTCGATGTGCGCATTTGACATCTGGCAACATGAAGCCTTGTGATTGGAGCAGATTCTTGGCTGCATTAAAATAACATACTCTACCATATCGCCGATAAGGTTAATAACCTTGCTGTCATAAGATTAATAACCTTACGGCAGTAAGATTAATAACCTTATCGACAAAGAAGGTAATATTAAACGAAACGATTATGCATATACTATTGTAAATTCTAAATTATAAACATTATGCCAGCATTTATTATCACAGCCAAGTCAGACCGCTGTGGACGCAAGATCAAGAAGGGTCAGACATTCCAGATAGTTACCAACTACACGAACATCTGTTCGGCTGCAATAGCTGACGGATTGGAGGCTCAACTCGGCAAGTGGGCGCGAGAGGCGTCAAGTGTGGATTACTGGATAGTAAGGAAGATGTGAGAAAACATCACAATGAAAAAGATAAAGACCGAGAATCCATTTGTATTGGTGGTAAAGGCATATAATGCCACCAAGAGGGAGATGTGGCTGTCGTTGCAGCTGCTGTTCTGCATCACCGCCATATTGTCGTTGCTGCTGTTTTACTTCGAACATGAGGCACAACCTGAGGTGTTTGAACACTTCTGGCAAGCTTTGCTATGGACATTTACACGGTATCTCGACAATATTGACGGCATTGTGGAGATGGCACCTGTGACGACTGAGGGAAAAGTTATCGCCATATTGCTAAGTATAGTGGCAATAGCCATTGTGGCAATTCCTGCGGGATTGATAGGTTCGGGCTTCATGGATGCCATAGCCGAGGACAAAAGGGAGAAGGAGATTGAGGGATTCAAACTGCGACTCAAGAAATCGTTCAGGCGCAAGCAATGTAGGCATACCAAATACCGCACTGTGCCTCCATTCGTCTCAGTGGTGGATATTCAGGCAAAGCAAGGCATCGACACTAAGGATATCCTTGATGCAGTGAATGGCTCGGATGATTTCCGACTTCGCAATCTTGCCACTACTCAGCCTTTGGGCGAGAAGGCTAACGACCGACTTGTGGTGGAGCATTTCGCGCTCAACACTCCCTACGGATGCAAGGTTGACCGTGGCTCCAATGTCACTATCGTCTCTACTTCAAGCGTGAGTGAGGCTGGCATAGGCAATTTCGCATGGTATCTCGCTCTCTATGGGGGCTTCAACTATGTGAGCAAGGAGGTGGAGTGCAATCCCGACGAGCCGTTTAGCTACTACAACATCGCTAATGAGGATGGCGACCCGAATATCGCCACATTCCTTGACGACATAAAGGCAATGGAGAGAAGCGATAAAAACTGGGTGGTGATGCTGCTATCGGCAAGTGGAGCCGAGGAGCCTGTGTATCCCTCACAACTTCATTGGATACATGGCGCAAGGCGTGGTGACGGCGGATTCGCCGATCCGAACATTACTGTTCGCGATACTGTTGCATACGACAATCTCTACAAGGCGTGCGAGACGATGGCAGAAGAGAAATTCGGCTATAAGAGTGACCGTCAGGAGTATCATGCCGGTTCGAGCAAGATGTATATCGGGCGTCATGTTGACGGCGGGAGGGGTGAGGTGAACGCCTTCACTCTCCGTATGGCGTTTGAAGTGACTGTATGGGACGACCGCCGAATTGCCATTGCCAAAGAGATAGCCTTGCTTATGAGCCGACATCTTGCTGGCAAGGAAGTGGAGGCGTGTGAGGATTGGAAATCCAAGGGAATTGGGTATGAATTGTAATATTAAGCAGAGAAGATAGCTATGGAGATATTGTTTTTTATCATTTGCTTTTTTGCCTTGTTGTTCTTGATGAGCATAGGCGGATGGATATTGAAAGGGCTTGGGTTCTTTGCAGGCATATTCTTCGAAGGTGTGGGCAGCTGTCTTGGATGTTTGCTGAAGTTCGGCTTTTGGTTTCTGCTCATCATCATTCTCATTCTCGGAATCTTCGCATAAACAAATATAATTTATAAAAAACAAAAAGATTATGTATATACTATTATGTCATTCAAAGGCAACCGAACAGGTGCTGCTGCAATGGATTTATATGTCTGCCAAGGAAGAGCAGATTGAGGTGAAAGAGTTGGTGTGCGACCGTGGCGACTTCGAGGAGGTGCTGCACAAGGAGGCGGCTGATGAGGCGCTGATTGGCATCGTCGCCTTTGACAACGCTGGAAAGACGGTGTTGCAGGTGCACGATGTGCCCAAGATGGTGATTAATCCGGTGTTGTCGTTCAGCGACGAGGAGGAAGAAAAGCGGGTGTTGGGTTCTGCCACACGCTTCGACCGAAATAACACGTGGGGCGTATTCAGTAGCGAGGGCGACAACGAGACTTATTACGAGAAGATGCATTCGTACTCGACCAACTTGGCTCTGCAATTCAGCAACCATATAAACACTGCAAATGCCGATATGTATCTTTGCGGATTCCTCTCGGATGCGGTGGAACTGAAAACGGAGAAGTGAGAAATTCTATTTAGTAAGGAAGATGTAGAATAACGACAAAGAGCTGAAATAAGATGATGATAATTTAGAAAATCAGCGGAAATGAAGAAAAAAGTGTCGTTTTCGCTGATTTTCTAAATAAATATTTGGAGGTTTAAGGAATAATCATTATCTTTGCAGCGTCATTCAATAAATTGTATTATAATGAGTTACGCAAATATTATAGGCAGAACTGAAGAAATAGCAACGCTTGAGAGACTCTACAATTCCACGAAGTCGGAATTTGTTGCTATTTACGGGCGCAGACGAGTGGGAAAATCCTACTTGGTAAGCGAAATGTTTGCAAAGAAAATTCAGTTTAAGGTTGTTGGTACATACGTCAAGGATGGTGATAAGAATTATGAGTCTTACCGTCAACTGCAGTTGGCTCATTTCTATGATTCTCTCCTTCTCTCTGGATTGAATAAGCAAGAAGCAATGCCTACATGCTGGCGTGAGGCATTTCTTCTTCTAAGAAAGGTGCTCCAGTCAAAGAGAGTACGCCGAAAGGTTGTCTTCATCGATGAATTGCCGTGGCTTGCAGGTCCTCAATCATCAGAAATGATTTCAGAGCTTGGATATTTTTGGAACTCATGGGCTGACAGTGAGAGGAACATATTGCTTGTGGTGTGCGGCTCTGCCACAAGTTGGATGCTTGACAACGTGATACACGACTACGGAGGCTTGCATGGGCGTTTGACATCGACAATTCGTCTTATGCCGTTTACATTGTCAGAATGTGAAAAATATTATCGCAAAAACCATTTCCGGCTCTCACGTTATGAGATGTGCATCAGCTATATGGCATTTGGTGGCATCCCATACTATTTGGACAAATTGCGTAACGACCAGACTGTCACTGGCAACATCGATAGGATTTTTTTCTCTGACGCAATGATACATCAGGAATTCATGGATGTATATACGGGTCTTTATTCCAGTAAGGAACGTTATATGGATATAGTGAAAGCCCTTGGGCACAAGTTCTATGGTATGACACAAGGGGAGATCTGTAAGGCTATCGGGATGAAAACTGGTGGTACATTAAGTAAGTTGCTTGACAATCTCAGGGAGTCAGGCATAACGAGAGAATACCCAAGGTATGGGAAGGAAAGGGTAGAGACTGTGTATCAACTTAAGGACTTTTTCTCCTTGTTCTACCTTCGGTTCGTTAATGGGAAACAGTTAAAACCTGGCGGTTGGAATGCGATTCATGGTACCTCGTCATTCTATTCATGGGCAGGTGACACTTTTGAATTGCTCTGCATAGAGCATCTGCCTCAAATAGTAAACAGTTTGAGGATTCCTGCTGTTGACCGCCATTATTGTTGGAACGTAAAAGGTCCAGATGGAAAGGGAGCCCAAGTGGACCTCGTCTTGGAGTGTAAGTCGGCAGCTACGGATTATTTGTGTGAGATGAAATTCTCAACCGGCAAATATGTGATCAGTGCTGATGAGGCAGATAATATACTCCACAAGATAGAGGCTTTTGCAAACTCCAAGATGCACAACAAGTCACGCTCCATACAAATGGTTATGGTGGCGGCAATGGGATTGGCGCAAGGTTATCATTCCAGTATTGCTAACAACGTCATTGTTTTGGACGATTTGTTTAAATGAAACGTTAAAGATTATTATAAGATAATTATTGTAAGATGATTATTGGGAAAATGTTTGTATATTTGCTATCGGATTCGGCTATGCTGAACAGGAAGTGGAGAAACAAGATATATATGAAATAGACAGATAATCATTAAAACGATAAGCACTATGGCTACATACACAGAAAAACTGCTGAGTTTCCTTGATGCCTCACCGGTGAACTATCTTGCGGTGAGGAATGTATGCGACGAATTGCTCAATAATGGGTTTGTGCAATTGCATGCTGAGGACGCAATAAAGAATCTGCCCGAGAAGTTCTTCATCACCAAGAACGACTCTGCAGTCTTTGCCTTCCACATGGGAAAGAAGGCGTTGTCTGAGGTTGGCTTCAGAATGATTGCCGCACATAGCGATTCACCGACATTCCGCATCAAGCCAAATGCAGAGATGGCTGGCGAAGGAGCTTTGGTGAGACTTAACACTGAGGCTTATGGAGGCTCAATACTTAACACATGGTTTGACCGTCCGCTGAGTCTTGCTGGTAGGGTTATTCTTCGGTCTGATGATGCATTGAGGCCAGAGTCACGTCTATTGCACATCAAGCGCCCGTTGCTCGTAATCCCCAATCTCGCCATACATTTCAACCGACAGGTGAACGATGGCGTGAAGCTCAATAAGCAGAAAGACATGCTGCCCATCTTGGGCTATGTGAATGACAAACTTGAGGCGAATGGACTGATAATGCGTGTTATTGCCGACGAACTGAAGATAGATAAAGAGGCTATTATTGATTTCGACCTGTATCTATACGATACAACATCTGCATGTACGGTAGGACTGAACAACGAGTTTGTTTCTTCCGGACGCTTAGATGATTTGTCAATGGTGCATGCAGGATTGGAGGCATTTAAGGCTGACGACGGACAACCTGATGCAACAAAGGTGTTGGCTGTATTCGATAATGAGGAAACAGGCTCTGGAACAAAACAGGGAGCGGGCAGTAATTTCTTCATGTCGCTTCTGCAGCGAATCGTGATGGCTCAAGGAGGCTCTCTCGACGACTATTTCCGCAGCATTGAGAAAGCGTTTATGGTGAGTGCAGACAATGCTCACGGATTCCATCCGAACTATGCGGAGAAGTATGATCCTACCAATCATGCGTTACTTGGAGGCGGTCCCGTAATCAAGATTAATGCAGCACAGAAGTATTCTACCGACGCAATGTCGGCAGCTGTTTTTCAGCAGATATGCGAAAGGGTAGGCGTGCCATGTCAGAGATTTGTAAACCGTAGTGACGTTGCAGGTGGAAGCACTCTTGGCAATATACTTACATCAAGTGTGGCTATTCGAAGTGTTGACATGGGTAATCCTGTTCTCGCGATGCACAGTGTGAGGGAATTGGCTTCTATGGTGGATCACGAGAACTGCATAAAGGCATTTATCGAGTTTTACAAATAAAAACGTAAAAATCATCGAGATTGTGGCGGAATCTGCATTTTTTTGATAGATTCCGCCATAATCTCAATATTTTTTTGTACCTTTGCCGCAGAAATAATCATGATCATTATGCTAATAGGAAGAAAGAATGAACAACAGCGTCTTAGGGACGCATACGAATCGGAGTACTCTGAGTTTGTGGCAGTGTATGGAAGACGACGTGTCGGGAAAACATTCCTGATAAGGGAAACGTTTGACTACAAGTTCACTTTCCAGCATAGTGGACTCGCCAATTCAACCCGCAACAAACAGCTGAAAGCATGGTGCGACTCTCTGGCAGAATATGGAATGGACATCAAAAGCACGCCAACAAATTGGATGGACGCATTCAGTATGCTGAAGGCACTCATTAATAAATCTGCTGAGAAAAAGAAAGTTGTATTTATTGACGAGCTGCCGTGGATGGACACTCATGCGTCGGGACTCATACCCGCCCTTGAACACTTTTGGAACTCATGGGCGAGTGCCAGAAAAGACGTGTGCCTGATTATCTGCGGAAGTGCCACTTCGTGGATCATCAACAAGATAGTCAAGAACAAGGGTGGACTTCATAACCGTGTTGATTATAAAATTCCTCTTCGCCCTTTCACCCTTTCAGAATGTGAGCTATACATGAAAAGCAGAAAGGTAAGTATGTCGAGAAAACAACTGGTTGAAGGTTATATGATTATGGGAGGTGTGCCTTTCTATTGGAAAGCGATGCAAAAAGGTCTTAGTCTTGCACAAAATATCGACCAAAACTTCTTCACTCCAGGTGGCGAGCTATACGAGGAGTTTGATGCGCTTTATGCATCATTGTTCAAAAGGCCTGAAGGGTATATCAAGGTGGTGAAGCTCTTGTCGGGCAAGCGTTCCGGATTGACAAGGAACGAGCTTATAAAGAGCGGGAAGTTTGTTGACAACGGCAACTTCGGTCAGTTACTTAAAGACCTTGAGAGTTGCGGGTTTATACGTTGTTACAATATTATTGGCAACGAAAAGAAGGATGCGGTTTACCAACTCATCGACCCTTTCACCATATTTTATTATGAATTCATGAGTGGAAATTCCCGTAAAGACCCGCAATTTTGGTCGCATAGTCTGAATAAGCCTGTTTATAATACATGGTGCGGACTGAGTTTTGAGCGTGTGTGTATGCTTCATGTTGAGCAGATAAAGCAAGCACTCGGTATTTCAGGGATTATTTCAGGTGTATATTCGTGGCGTTCTGTAAATAGTAAGCCTGGTGTACAGATTGACATGCTCATTGATAGGGATGACGATGTTGTCAGTATATGCGAAATGAAATACACCTCAAACCCATGGGAGATGCAGGCATCTGACCTTGAAGACATATTGCGCAAGGAGGAGGTTTTCAAGAGGGAGTCGCGCACATCAAAGACCACTCATAAGGTTTTGGTAAGTGCAAATGGTGTGAAACGCAATGAGTATTCTGATGACATCCAAAAGATTGTGACATTGGACGA
>JALFIX010000076.1 GCA_022775105.1 Prevotella sp.
GAATCGTTAAATTCAAAGATGAAGGGATTCCGTTCTGAACTGAGAGGGGTACGAGATATGCCTTTCTTTATGTATCGTTGCGCCATGATATTTGGATAGTCATGGTGCTAAGTCATCCACGGAGAATATCTACTGAGCCAGTTTTTTTTCATATTTCTTCATATTCAGCCTGCTTTTTTTCTATTAAAAGATAAAAGATGTCGAAAAATTAAGTTCACCACAATATTTTCACATAAAAAGAGGTAAAAGAATAGCCACTTAATAATAGAAGTCTTTTTTTCATTGATTTTTTTTGGTAAATAAATTATTTTTTGTAACTTTGCAACGGATTTGGTTTTGCCATCTCCAAGACTTGTTAATTAAAGAGGCGTTATGTCTTCTTCTTGTAAGTGAAAAGCCTAGGAAACTTCACCACTTATAAACAAGAGAAGGTATGATGGTCTCCGCGCATATAAGCGTGGGGCTGTTGTTCCATATCTTTTTATAAGGGTTTTCCTAGCACCTTCACTTAGAGACGTGGCATACAGCACCACGCTTCAAAAGTTAGGACCGTCCTTTCGATGCTGGAGGACACATCGTTTATTATTTATGTTTAAATCATTTTTAATTTGTTTATTGTTGGCTATGTCAACGTTTGGCTTTTCACAAGAGAAGCCGAAAGTAACAGTAAAGGGTGGAACTGTGATAACCCTCGCAGCAACCAACAATGTTAGGGCGTCAAAGGTCAATGTTGGTGACATGGTCACTTTTAAGCTTGTTCAAGATGTCAAAGTTGATGGAAAAGTTGCCATTCCTGCGGGTACATTGGCCTATGGGAAAGTCACAGAGGCTAAGCGTTCCACTTGTTTCGGTACTAAGGGTAGATTGGGAATACATGTTAGCAATTTACGACTTGCTAATGGTGAAACCGTAATGCTGACAGGTTCGAATGTAAACATTACTGGCAAAAACAGAACTCCATTGTCTGTTGTTATTTTCTGCTTTACATGCTTGCCATTCCCATGTGGTTCAAAGGCAGAAATGCCTTCTGGGTACGAATTCGAGGCAATGATTGCAAATACTACAGACATTGTTGTTGAATAGTTTGTTTTATTCATATCAGAATGCCATATCATAAGAAGTGATGTGGCATTCTTTCTACATTTTATCTATTGAACATATTATTTATGGAGTCTTCGGGATTTCCTGTGTCTGGACAATACCATGCGAAACTCTTCTAATCTGATAACGTCAACGTGCGGGAATTGTTATTGTTTGCATATACTATTTTTCGTTATTATCTAACTTATATTTTAACAACCCATGAAGCATACCTTTTATTATAATATATGAACATGATCTAAGTAGGTCTGCGGGGTTTCCCCCGCTTTCCCCTTCAAGAACCGTGCATGCGACTTTCACCGCACACGGCTCGTGTAATTCTGTTAATTATCTCTCGTTATAAATAATCGGCTCTATGTGCTGTCATGCACTGCGTTTAAGCGGGCGTGTACGGCTTTTTGCTTCTTGCCGTTGTTTGAAGTACTCGTCGTATCGTGGGTCAAACGGATTGGCTTCCGACCTTATCTTCGTGTATAGTAATATCGGTGTGTGGGTCAGTTGGATAAGGCGATAGATTTTCTCCTTGCCTTTCTTGTCCTTGCCCTTTGTTCCGAATATCCATCCACGTTTCCCGTCGTGTTGCCAATACTTCTTCTCTATCCACTTCAACGACTTGTCATGGTGTCTTCTTATCGACCATCTCCTCAGTTGGAGGAAGATTATGTGGTCGAGTTTGCCAATTACATCCGTCTGCTTGGCTGACCGCATCTTGTATATCACCTCATGCGTCGTCTCCGCAAACTTCTTCTGATTCTTCTTGCTCGGCTTAATCAGCAACATGCCGTTTCTGTACTTACGTATGTTGAAGCCGAGGAAGTCGAAACCATCCTTGACATGTGTTATCAGCGTCTTTTCCTCCGAGAGTTCCAAACCTCTTTCTTTTAGGAACACAATTAGCTCCGACTTTATCTCTTCAAGTACCTCCTTCGTATCGCCAGTGACGATGAAGTCGTCTGCATAGCGTACGAGGTTTACCTTGTTGGAGTAGGTCTTGCCGTTGTCCCTTCGGGTTGAGTGTTTGGCTACCAATGCCTCCATCCCATCAAGTGTGATGTTCGCCAATGTCGGGGAGATTATTCCACCTTGGGGTGTGCCCTCGTCAGTCATGTGGAACACATTCTTCTCTATCACTCCCGCCTTAAGCCACTTGCGGAGCATTTTTTAGGTAGTCATGGTGCTAAGTCATCCACGGAGAATATCTACTGGGCCAGATTAACGCCTTTTTCACGGCCTGGATGTTGGCGGAACTTTCAAGATTATATTTCCTGATGTATTCCTTCTTGCTGAAACCGGTTTCAACGCCATCGGCAAGAGCCTTGATGAAATTCAGCTGCAGAGAAGTTAGCGATTCAACATCACGCTGAAAGAACACACTGTTTTGCTTTAGCAGGTCTGACAATGCACTGTCTATAGTGTCCTTGTCAGCCTGTCCCTCTGTCTTATACCATGCTATCCATGACAGATGCTGCACATAGGATGACTGACACTCTGCATACTTGCAAATTAACGCTGCCAAATCCTGGCTGATACTTTTACCTGTAGCAGCAAATTGATGGCATATATATTCCACCCACTCTTGTTCAGGAATCTTGTCGATAAACATGATGTCGCCAAATTTATAAAATGGGTATGCATTCGTCTATTTTCGACGAAGTCTGTTTGACCACTTCAGTGGCAAAAGTACGGAAGAACTCATACTCCGATTTAGCGGAAAACACATCGATAAACACAGTTTTCAAGTCCTTGCTCTCAATCTCAGCCGTGACCTTCTTCACCAAAGATGTCTTTCCCCAACGTCGTGGGGAGATAAGTATCGTATTGATACCATGACACAAGTTGGCACGAAGTCTCTTCGATAGTAACAAAATTCTTAGTAACAAAATTCTTACTAAGAACTTTATTACTTTTTAACTTAATACACAAATGTTTTGGAATGGTAATATTAAGTGTCAAGGTGTCATAGGTGTCAGTGTCAAAGGTGTCAAACGTAATTCTGCAACTATGCGCTTACGCGTAATTTTAGAGTTTAATATTTATATATAATATATTATATATAAATATTAATATATATAATAATATGATTTAACATAATTCTCTCTCCTCTATAGGGTGCCCCCCCTCTGAGGCAAAATAGTGTCTTAAGATAACAAATGACACCTTTGACACTGACACCTTTGACACCTTCGTTATTCTTAGGGTGTCACTACGCAGTGACACCGTTGTTTTCCGCTCAAAAAACGGAGGATGAACGGAGGATGAACGGAGTTACAACGGAGTTAGAGCGAAGGAAGAACGGAGGAACAGCCCAAAAACGGGAGGAAGACACTATACATAGGAGTGCATGCCCGCAAGGAAGTAATTCACTCCGAAGAAGGTCATGAGGATGGTGAGGAAGGCTAACGCCATAAAACGGTGATAGACTCTCGGGGTTCTTAGGCTGGGGATGCTCTTGCCATGGAGGGCTATGGCATATATCATCATCGTAATCAATGCCCATACCTCCTTGGGGTCCCAACTCCAATAGTTGCCCACGATAGCAGGTGCCCAATAGTTGTCGCTGCCTGTTTTCCATGAGGGGCGGTGGCAAGTGGCACAACCAATCTCGTTGAACACCTTCTTGCCCTGCTGCACCTGTACATCCTGTAAGTTACGGGCACGGGGAATGGAAAGGCCGCGATGCCATACGAGGAAGGCGTCGAGACCAGCCACCACCATTGCCTCATAGAGGAAATCCCCTGCGCGTCCCCAAAGGCTCAATCCCGTGTCGTGCCATGTGGAAGGCAATATTGTTCCCTCGCCCTCAGGACGATACACAGTGAAGAAGTTTAGCGGTTCGTGATGGGCGTTGAGCAGTCCAACGGGCACGATGATATGTCCAAGTCTCACGTTCAACCCCTTGCAGAACGACTTCTAACACAAAGACACAAAGGAATGAAGGTTTTCCTTAGATACAAAGACAACAAGCGACTAAAAAGTCGCCACGAAGCCTTGCGGATGGGAAAATAAAACTTTGTGGACTTTGTAAGCAGCATTGCTGCTCTCTGTATCTTCCTTAGGCGGAAAATACTTTGTTTCTTTGTTTCTTTGTGTTAAAAATTATACTCTATAAACAGTTACAAAAGTAATGGAATCTAACAATAAAAGATAAAAAATGCAGTTTTCTCCCAATTTGTTTGGAGATATAAAATTAAATGCGTAATTTTGCAGAGTAATATCATAACCTAATTTGAAGAATTATCAAAACCTATAAGAAAGATGAAAAAACTACTGATTTCTGCCGCAATGATGCTCGCCATGATTACGGCTAATGCAGAAAACCTGAAGGTGACATCGCCGGACGGCCGACTCATTGTCAACCTCGAGGACAAGGGTGGCATAGTGACTTATGCCGTGAATTACGACGGACAGGAGGTAATCAAGCCATCGCAATTGGGATTCATCAGCGACGTGGGCGACTTCTCTAAGGGGTTGACCTTCAAGAAGTCAAAGACCCACGAGGTGAACGACCGCTATAACATCCGAAATATCAAGGCCCGCAACGTGGAATACCATGCCAACGAACTGAATGCCACCTACGCTGACAATCAAAACCGCGAGGTGACGGTGACGTTCCGCGTGTCGGACAACAACATCGCATTCCGTTACTCCATGCCGCAATGGGGCGAGACGGCAAGCATATTCATCAAGGAAGAGGCAACGTCATTCGCCCTTCCCGACGGAACCACCTCTTTTATATGTCCGCAGTCAAGCCCGATGGTGGGTTGGAAGAGGACAAAGCCAAGCTATGAGGAGGAATACAAGCCCGATGCTCCGCTCACAGACAAGTCGGCGTATGGGGAGGGATATACGTTTCCGTGCCTGTTTAAAGTGAGAAATGAGAAATTAGAAGTTAGAAATTATTGGGTACTGATCTCAGAGACAGGCGTTGACGGCAAATATGTGGGCAGCCATTTGAGCGACTACAGCACGGCTCAACCCCCCACCGGGGGGCAGGGGGGCTCCTACCGTATAGCCTTCCCTATGGCTGGAGAAGCCAACGGGCATGGCACTACGGACGCGGCTCTCGCATTGCCCGGAGCAACTCCCTGGCGCACTATCACCGTGGGCAGCGACCTAAAGCCTATTGTCGAGACAACCGTCTCCACTGACGTGGTGGAGCAGAAATATGACGCTTCCATCGACTATCGTCCGGGACGATATACATGGAGCTGGCTGATATGGCAGGATTCATCCATCAACTACGACGACCAGGTGAAGTTCATCGACCTTGCCTCTGCCATGGGTTATGAATATGTGCTGGTAGATAACTGGTGGGACACTCAGATTGGTCGCGACAAGATTGTGAAGTTGAGCAACTATGCACAAAGCAAGGGAGTGAGCCTGATGCTGTGGTATAACAGCAACGGAGCTTGGAGCGACGCTCCGCAGACCCCGAAGCAGTGCATGAACACCACGCTCGCCCGCCGCAAGGAGATGGCTTGGCTGAAGAGCATCGGTGTGAAGGGAATAAAGGTGGATTTCTTTGCAGGCGACAAGCAGCAAACCATGCAGCTATATGAGGACATCCTAACCGATGCCAACGACTTCGGAATCCAGGTGATTTTCCATGGTTGCACACTGCCCCGCGGATGGGAAAGGATGTATCCCAACTACGTGGCAAGCGAGGCAGTACTTGCATCCGAGAACACGTTCTTCAATGAGCATCACGCCATACAGGAAGGTTTTGAGCTTACCATGCATCCCTTCTGCCGCAACGCCGTGGCATCAATGGATTGGGGAGGCACGATAATGAACCGCTATATGTCTCCCGACAACAAGAGCCGCCATCGCCGCTATACATCCGACATCTTCGAGATGGCAGCCGCCATTGTTATTCAGACAAGCGTGCAGTGCATCGCCATGCAACCCAACAACCTCACCGACCTGCCACAGATGGAGCTTGACTTCCTGAAAGAAGTGCCCACATCATGGGATGAGACAAGGTTCATCGACGGCTATCCTGGCAAATATATAGTGATGGCACGAAGAAGCGGCGAGAAGTGGTACATCGTAGGTCTTAATGCCACAACAGAGCCATTGAAACTCGACATCGACATCCCGATGTTCGCAGGCACCACGGCTGCATACTACTACGACAAACCGTCGAAGAAGAGTCTGTGGCCAGAATCCACACTCGGCAAGATAAAGGTGGATGCCAAAGGCAAGGCCAAGGTCATAATCCAGCCTAACGGAGGAATCATTATCAAGTAATATACGACTTATGATAAAGTCCTATTTTTCGAAACGCGACCGACAGGCTATAGCGGCACTTGCGCTGCTGATAGTCTTCGGTTGTGGCTTTATGTGGGTGCTTGGAGAATACGGGAAAAGTCATTCCGACAGTCAAGGAAGAGACTCGTCATACTCACAGCGAAGATATTATCCGAAGAAAAAGGACAAGAAGTATTATTATGCTACGGAACTAAATTCCGTAGAACTGTTTTATTTCGACCCTAACACGGCTGACAGTGCAGCCCTGCTGAAACTTGGACTTCGTCCATGGCAGGTGAGGAACATTTATAAGTATCGTTCTCATGGCGGTATATATCGCAAACCAGAGGATTTCGCCCAGCTCTACGGTCTTTCCGCCCATCAATACAAGCAACTTCTGCCATATATCCGCATTGCCAAGGAATATTCCATGACTGCCGCTGAATATGTGGGCAGGGATAATCATGACAGACGGACATCCTCTGATAATCATGACAGTCATGAGTCCAAGGAACTCATTCCTATACCCAAAAGGAAGATTTCCCCCGGGGAACATATTATACTAAACACTGCCGACACCACGGAACTTCAACGTGTTCCGGGTATCGGCAGCTATTATTCCAAGGCAATCATCCGCTACGGAGAGCGCCTCGGCGGTTATGTGAGCATCGACCAACTCGATGAAATCGAGGGTTTTCCAGCGGAGGCTAAGCAATACTTCGTAGTTGACAATCCCTCGCCTAGCCGTCTAAACCTCAACTCCATGACATTGGCGGAATTGAAACGTCATCCTTACATCAATTATTATCAGGCAAAAGCCATCACTGACTACCGTCGAATCCACGGCCGCATCACCAGTCTTCAACAGCTTTCGACGAGTCCCGACTTTCCCAAGGAGGCTATCAAGAGACTGTCGCCTTATGTGACATACTGACCTTGGACATGGTTTCCCTATTCCCCACCACCTAAAGCATGATATATTCCCGAAATGCTGACATTGATACAAAATCAGTTATATCTGAAACAAAAATCGGGCGGTATATAAAGAATAAGTGGTAATTTTGCAGCCATAAACCGATATAAATATGAAGAAACTGATTTTAATGACATTGGTCGTGCTGATTGCAATGACCGCAAGTGCTTTGGAGTCGAAGACCATCACGGTGAATGGCTCCACCCGTGAGTATCTACAGTATGTGCCGCAAGGCATTGAGGAACACCAACCGCTGCTTATTTCTTGCCACGGTTCGGGACAGGGACCTGACTTCCAGGCCAACTACATGAAGATTGAGAACGTGTGCGACACTGCCCGTTTTATTACGGTCTTTCCCAAAGGCAAGAACCTGCAGTGGGACATCACGGGCAACAGTGACATCGACTTCATCCTCGCCCTTATCGACAAGATGCACGAGGAATACAAGATAGACCGCGGAAGGGTGTATCTCTCAGGTTTTTCCATGGGTGGTATGCTCACCTATCATGCCATGACGAAGATTGCCGACAAGATAGCGGCATTCGCCCCCATCAGCGGTTATCCTATGGGAGGAATGCAGTTTACGAGTTCGCGACCGATTCCTATAATCCATACCCACGGCACTTCAGACAGTGTTGTGCCCTTCGACCGTGCGCAGAGTTTCATCGACGGATGGGTTAAGCGCAACAACTGTCCCACCACTCCCAGGGTGACGGAGAAATACCGTGGCGCCGACCATATCACCAAATATGAATACGGTCCGGGTGATGACGGAGTGGAAGTGGTGCTGATGAAGCTCGCTGGCAAGGACCATTTCGTGTCAAATGACAAGGGTGTGTTCACGGGCGACGAGATATGGAAGTTCTGCAAGCGGTTCTCCATCGACATGAGCGCACCTAATCTCGACCTCACATCCCCGACTGCCAACCAGCGCACTATACTGTTTAATGCCACTGATGCCACTGCAAGCATCAACGTGACGGCAAAGGCTTCTGCCAACAAGGGAGAGATGAAGAGCGTGACGCTGTATGTCAATGGTGAACTTGCGGGCGTGAAGAATGCCGCTCCATACGAGTGGACTGTTGAAAAACTCTCTGCTGGCACTGCTGCCATCGAACTCGTTGCAGAGGACACCGAGGGCAACAAGAAGACATTGAAGAGAAATGTAAACATAGAGAACGTGAGCGATGAACTGCGACTCGACTATGACTTCAAGACTGAGGGAACTATGCCTGCTGGCTGGTCGTGCTGGGACGGTGAGGAACTGCGCCACGGACCGTCGGAGGGTTATTATCTCGGATCAAGACTGTTCAAGATGACAGGCACTGTGCGTGACTTCGACATGGGATTCTACGGTCGCAACAAGACCGGTAAGGAAGGCGACGGATGGATGCGCTTCGGTGATGACGGTTCGTCGGCGTACCTGATTATTGGCAAGGGTGAATATGAATTCCGCACCTTGGCAGCCAACTGGTCGAACGACGGTCCGATCATTTTCCGTGCCTTGGATGCTATGACAGGTGACGTTATTGCCGAGACAACCGTTACGCCAACATGCAACATCGGCAATAAGGCAAGCAATTCATTCAGTGGGTCGTCGAAAGTGGTTTTGCCCTTCTCCGTCACATCGCCCACAAGGGTAATCATCGAAGTCATTCTCAATGTGGCGGTTTATGGAGATGTGATGCTCAGCGACATCAGTATAAGCAAGGCAGAGAGTACGGGTATCGGTGAGGTGGAACTCAAGGAATCGGATGCTCCCACATATTATAATATAGGTGGAGTGAAGACCGGTTCCAGCGGCAAGGGTATATATATCCATAACGGCAGGAAATATGTAAAGTGACATTTAACATGAAGAGAAAACTGATAACAGCTATTCTGATGTTGCTCATCACGACGTTGTGGGCAGCCGACAATTTCGTGTCTTTCAAGAAAAGCACAGGCATGATACCTCTCACAGGCTCGTCTGACACCATAGTCTATGACAAGGCGGAGTGGAAGGGTGTCATTATGGCTATAAACAACCTGAGACAGGACCTGAAAGCCGTGACGGGAAGCGACAAGGCGAATATCATAGTGGCTACCGTAGGGAAAAGTCCGATAGCCAAGAAATATGAGAAGTATGCCAAACAATTGAGGGGGAAGTGGGAGCAATATATTATTGCCCCACTGGGGACAGGGGAACTCCTAATCCTCGGCTCCGACAAGCGCGGCACTATCTATGGCATATACGAGCTCTCGCGCCAATTAGGTGTTTCGCCATGGTATTGGTGGGCTGACATTCCTGTTGTGCGTCACGACGAGGTGTACGTTAAGCCAGGGGTATATACCGACGGGGAACCTAAGGTGAAATACCGTGGCATCTTTATCAATGACGAGAATCCCTGTATGCAGAAGTGGGCAAGGCTGAAGTTTGGCGGCATGAACTCGAAGATGTACTCACGGGTGTATGAGTTGCTGCTGAGAATGAAGGCAAACCTCCTCTGGCCTGGAATGTGGGGCACGTTTAAGGAGTACAAGCCAATGGTGCCCGTGTTCCGCAACCCTGACGGTACGCTCGAAGGCAACTGCTTCAACTGGGATGACCCCGACAATCCGCGGCTTGCCGACGAGATGGGCATCGTTGTGGGCATTTCGCACCACGAACCCATGCAACGCTCGCAACAGGAATGGGTGCGCACCAAGCAGAACTACGGCAATGGCGAGTGGAACTATATGACCAATGAGGAGGGACTGAAGAAATTCTTCCGCGAGGGCATAGAGAACACCAAGAACTATGAGAGTATGATTACCGTGGGATTGCGTGGCGACGAAGACCGCCCCATGGCTGATGCCGGAGGGCGCGAGGCCAACATGCGGTTGCTCAAGAAGATATTCAACGACCAGAAGAAGATAATCAATGACGTGATGGGCAAGAAGGCGAAGGACATGCCATTGGTGTGGACGCTATACAGCGAGATGCTCGACTATTATGAGGACGGTTTCCAGGTGCCCGACGACGTGACGGTGTTGCTGTGTGATGATAATTGGGGGGATATAAGGAAGATACCGGCGGGGGCAGCCGGTAAGGGAGGCTTCGGCATGTACTACCACTTCAGCTATTACGGTGCTCCCCGTGCCATGAAATGGTTGCAGCAGATGCAGATACAGCATGTGTGGCAGCAGATGGACATTGCTTATCGCTCAGGTATCGACCGGGTGTGGATAACGAATGTGGGCGACATCAAGCCGGCTGAGTTTGTCACCCAGTTCTTTATGGACATGGCATGGAATCCCGACCGGTTCAACCAGGACAACCTGATGGAATATACCGAGGAGTTCTGCCGTTCATTTGCAGGGGACAATGCCAAGGAAGTGGCACGCTTGCTGAACTTATACAACAAATATGCCGCAAGGGTTACTGCCGAGATGCTCGATGACAAGACCTATGACCTTGTATCTGGCGAATGGAAACAAGTGCGCGACGAATTTATGGCTCTCGAAGCCGAAGCCCTCCGCTACTCCCCCGCCTCATCAGCAACACCCCCCACCGGGGAGCAGGGGGGCTGGGCTTCCTATTATCAAATCATCCTCTACCCAATACAAGCCCTTGCCAACCTATACGACATGTATTACTCGCTCGCCATGAACCGCCACTTGGCTAAAATGGGCGACACAGAGGCTAACGAATATGCCGACCGTGTGGAACGTTGCTTCGAGCGCGACTCGCTGCTTACATATTGTTATAATAAGGTGATGTCCGACGGCAAGTGGGACGGCATTATGACTCAGCCGCATATAGGCTATACCACCTGGCACGGTCCTCAATTCAACACCATGCCCAAGGTGGAGCGAGTGCCCGTTACCCGCATACCAAGTCCCCGCGGCGGCTATGTATATAAAGCAAACAACGGCGAGGTGGTGATGAACGCATGTCACTACTACGAGGCAAAGGCTGCGGAAGGAGAGGAATGGACTGTCATCCCTCATCTTGGCAAGACGGCATCTGCATTGGCAGCCCCCAAGCAGGGAGAAGCGGAAATATCCTATCGACTCACTCTTCCGGCACAACCCAAGAAGGCCAAGGTGCGCATTGTCTTTTCCACCGTGATGCCATTCATCAAGGGCGGACACGACGTGGAGTTCGGATTTGCAGGCTGCAAGAGTGTGGTGCGCAACCTCAACAAGGACATGAACTGGCAGCACTGCTACGACCTGATGTGTCCCGCAGGTGCCGCCCGTGTGATTGAAATAGAGGAAGAGCTTGAAGTGAAACCCGTTGATGGCAATACATACCAGTTGGACATCCGTCCGCTCACTCCTGGTCTCGTTTTCCAGCGCATCATAGTTGACCTCGGAGGTCATGGCAAGACATTTCTCCACGGTGTAGAGTCAGACTATACCCGAAAATAGCATAATTTCCCCCATTTGTCGAAAAAAATGGGGGAAATATGTTTATAAGTCAGAATAATTGTGTACCTTTGCGCCGAATAACAAAAATACAATAATAAATGAGGATATTGACATTCCTGATTTCAGTCATGATGATTTCCGCTTCAGCCTTTGCTCTGGACGGAAGCGGTGAGTACAAGCCCAACAAGAAGATGGGCAAGCCCACCATGGACGAGATGAACATGAGCATCTATGTGCGCGACTCATCCGCCAATGCCGTGGTGCTCTATCACGGCGAGACCGTGGAGTATTCATATATTGAGAATGGTTTCCGAATTACCTATAATATAAAGGAGAAGATAAAAGTGCTCAATGATGACGGCAAGGACTATGCCAACATAGCCGTGACCTACAGGAACAAGTCAGGAGATACCGAGGACAATGAGGTCGTGACAGACATTTCAGCCACGTCGTATAATATTGAGAACGGTAAGGTAGTGAAAACCAAGATGGCAAAGAAGGACATCTTCGAGGAGAGGAACGACGAATACCGCAAGACCACAAAGTTCACAATTCCGCAGGTTAGGAAAGGCACTGTCATTGAATACGAGTATAGCATTTTATCCCGCAGGTTTTATGACATCCACTCGTGGATGGCACAGTCAACCATACCGGTCATGTACACCGAATATGAGGTGACCATACCAAGATATTTCGTCTTCTATCTCGACACTCCTGGACTTGAGAGACTCGTGCCCCAAATTACACGGGTCAATCTCCCCATGATGATTGGTGGCAGTGTGGCAAGGGGTGAGGCTGACAGGTACAGGTTTGAGGCATATCATCTTCCTGCACTCGTGAAGGACGAGTATATGTGGTGTCCTGAAGACTATGCCACGCAAATCAACTATGAGCTGAGGTCAATAGACCTGCCAGGGGCTTTCTCAAGGCATTACTCCACCACTTGGCGCGATATATATGAACAGCTATCGGGAGACAAGGAGTTTGGCGGTGCTCTCAGAGAATACAATCCTCTCGTGGAGGAGATGAAAAAGAACGGAATTGCACAGAACGGCGATGTGAAGACGAAAATGACCGACATATTCAAGTTCGTGTCTGACAGGGTGAAGTGGAACGGCGACTATACCTTATGGTCGAAAACGCCCAAGGCCACAGTCAAGCAAGGCACTGGCTCGAACACTGATATCAATAGCGTGATGTACGGCCTGATAAAGGCTGCTGGACTCACCCCCGTCCCAATAGTCACCAATCTCCGCACACAAAAGAGAATACCGCCCACTCATCCGTCGCTGAAATATATCGACACTTGGGTGATTGGCGTGCGCGACGGCAATGGCAACTGGAACGTCATAGACGCTTCTTGCCGTGATGGCGCAGTGAATGTCCTGCCTCCATTATTGCTGACCACCAATGCCCATACCATCGTGCCAAGCAACGACGAGATTGTCAACCTGCAGGCGTTGAAGTCGGACAACAAGGTAAACTTCAATATCGTGGCGACAATATCACCTGAAGGTGTTGTCTGTGGTAAGATGTTGGGAAAATACAATGGACAGGACGCCCGCAGTCTCAGACTGAAGAGGCGCGAGGCTAAGGACAGTGCCGACTTTGTTCGGCAGTATGGCGAGGATAACGGATTTACCGTGGAAAAGATGACCGCCACCAAGCTCACTGATATCTCTCCCGATGTCTCGGTGTCGTTGGAGTTCTCACAACAGGCTATGGCTGACGGTGACAGGATATATCTCAATCCGCTTCTCATACCTCAGTTCGGTAGTCAGCCCTTCAAGCAGGAGAAACGCACATTCCCCATGGAGTTCCAAACCCCGGAGCATATAGTTATCGTGGCAACACTCACCATCCCCGACGGGTATGTGGTGGAGGAAATGCCCAAACCCATAAAGACGATGTTCGGCAATCGTGATATCAGCATGAACTATCTCGTGATACAGTCAGCCAATACTGTGAGCGTGAAGTTTGACTTCAATCTCGCGAACATTTTCTATATGCCCGACAAATACGAGGATCTGAAAAAGTTCTGGCAGAATATCACCGAGACCAACAAGTCGATGCTTGTACTGAAAAAACAATGACAAGAAGACTCATACTATTAGTTTATGCCCTCATGATATGTATTGTCACCGCCAATGCCGACGGTGGCAACGCATACACTATTGTGGATGATGACATAACCGAAGTTGTTTACCGTTCGCCGAAAGATGTCGTTTGCCGACGCACCAGGCAGATTACCTGTCTCGACGAGAAAGGTCTTGTTCCGGCTTGTTTTGGGGAGATATACTATAAGGGCATGTCGGAGCTTACGAAGTTTTCCGGTGTCATCACTTACGGCAAATCTAATATCACCCGCAAGCTGAAGAAGTCAGACCTCAAGTACAGTTCCACTGCCGACGGGCTGGCTTCCGACGAATATTCATACGTCTATGAGCTTCAACCGTCAAGCTATCCCTTCACCGTCACATATAAATGGGAAGAGCATTATTCCGACGGCATTCTCTCCTTCCCGATTTTCATGCCGCAGACCTCGGAATATCAGCGCGTCAACAAGGCTTCGTATTCACTTGCCGTACCTAATGGCACTAAGGTCCTGTGGTATGCCCAAAACTTTGACAATAATAAAGTGCAGAGGAAAGAGGACGGCACAACTGTCACATACTCAGTGGAATGTGCGAACATTGATGCCATTGAGGCAACACCATTCTCACAGCATCCCTCAGAACAAGTGCCAAAGGTGTTTTTCGTGCCAGAACACTTTGGATTTGGGAAGACCCAGGGAGACATGACCTCTTGGCAGACCTTCGGAATGTGGAGATACCAACTCATGAAGGACAGGGACATACTGCCCGCACCGCTAACCGCACATCTCGACAAGATTACCAAGGACTGCAAGACAGACATGGAGCGCATAGAAGCCATATACTCCTATCTTGGCGAATCCACAAGGTATGTCAGCATACAGTTGGGTATCGGCGGACTCCAGCCTATGACCTCGGCGGATGTATATCAGAAAGGCTATGGCGACTGCAAGGCATTGTCCTATTATATGATGGCAATGCTTAAGCACGTGGGCGTCAAGTCATATTGCGCCATTCTCAACACCGACCGCAAACGTTTGTTCAGGGACTTTGCGTCTGCCAACCAAAGTAACCACGAGGTGCTGTGCATACCTATGCCGAAGGACACTCTCTGGGTGGAATGTACGTCGCCTTCGCTGCCCTTGGGATTCAGACATGGAGACATGGCAGGCCATGATGCCATACTGATAGACTCCACTGGCGGACACTTCTGCACTGTACCCGACTATCCCGACACTTGCAATGCTATTGTAAGGACATCCCACGTCACGCTCATGTCTTCGGGCAAGGCCGACGTGAAGGTGGAGCAAAGAACCGGGTATCATTGTATCCAACCCTGGCTCTCATTCACAGAACGGACACCCGTGGAACAACGTGAGCATCTGCGTAGGCTTTTATTGCCTTCAGCATCGGCAATGTCAGTTACAAAGGTCACTGCTCCTATATCCACCTGCTTGTCCCATGGTCTTGACTTCTCGTTTTCCACCGACAAGTTAGGCAATACCACGGGCAACAGAATGTTCCTGCCTACTGCCATCTTCAAGCCAACAGATTATTTGTCGGGAAAACTTGCCAATGACAAACCAATAGTCATCGATGATGGCAGAACCAACGATGAAATCATCTCCATCACTTTGCCTGAGGGTTATGACGTGGAGGCACTGCCCAAAAACATCCGTTATGAATGTGAGGCCGGCCGACTGTCTTTCGAATGTGAAAAGACCGACAATTGCATTAATGTGCGTCGGCGTCTTGACTTGTATAAAGGCAACTATCCCCAGGATCTTCACGACAAGATTTCCACATTGTTTTCATCTTTTGCCCTGTCACTGAAGAATAAGATTATTATTAAAAAGAGATAATAAGGGGATTAGGGCTGATTGATACAAATAATAAACTAATTGATACTTTTATAGTGGTGATATTATATGTTTTTTGTACTTTTGCAGCAAAAAACATAGATATCATGAAGAGAAAACTGACAACAGCGATTCTGATGCTGCTCACAACGACTTTGTGGGCAGCCGACAATTTCGTGTCTTTCAAGAAAGGCACTGGTATGATACCCCTAACGGGCACGTCTGATACCATAGTCTATGACAAGGCTGAGTGGAAGGGTGTCATTATGGCTATAAACAACCTGCGGCAGGACTTGAAAGCCGTGACGGGAAGCGAATGTGCGCCAATCACCGTGGCTACAGTAGGCAAAAGCCCGATAGCCAAGAAATACGCAAAGTATGCAAAAATGCTGAAAGGGAAGTGGGAGCAGTATATAATATTTGATGAAGGAGGCAGGCTTCTCATCCTCGGCTCCGACAAGCGCGGCACTATCTATGGTATATATGAACTCTCGCGCCAGCTCGGTGTGTCGCCATGGTATTGGATGGCTGACGCTCCGATAGCCAAGCACGATGAGGTATGGGTGAAGCCTGGAGTATATACCGACGGCGAACCAAAGGTGAAATACCGTGGTATCTTTATCAATGACGAATGGCCCTCGTTCGGCACATGGTGCAACAACCAGTTTGGCGGAGTCAACTCCAAGGCATACTCCAAGATTTTCGAACTGTTGTTGCGCTTGAAAGCCAACTATTTCTGGCCTGCCATGTGGGCAAGCGCATTCAATGAGGACGACCCTCTCAATCCGAAGGTGGCAGACGAGATGGGTATTGTGATGGGAACATCCCATCACGAGCCGATGATGCGTGCCCATAAGGAATACACCAGGCGACGCGAAGAGGTGGGTCCTTGGGATTATGCCAAGAACCCCAAGGGCATAGAGAAGTTCTTCACCGAGGGAATCGAGAATTCCAAGGACTACGAGAACATAATTACAATCGGAATGCGAGGTGACGGTGACGTTGCGATGGGAACTGGCAATGATGCCGACAATATGAAAACGCTGAAGAATGTCATTGATGCCCAGCGTCGTATAATAAGTAAGGTGCATAAGAAGAAGGCGAGTGAGGTGCCACAGCTTTGGGCGATATTCACCGAGGTGCAGAGATATTATGACGCAGGATTCACCGTCCCAGATGATGTAACATTGCTTTTCTGCGACAATAACTGGGGATATATAAGGAGGATGGGTGGTGAGCGTGAGCAAAACCATAAAGGCGGAATGGGCATGTACTACCACATCGACATGAACGGCGGCCCTTGGAACGACCGATGGGTGAACACCACCACCATACCCAAACTGCGCGAGCAATTCAACCTTGCTTATAAGTCGGGCATCGACCGTATATGGATTATCAACGTGGGCGACCTCAAACCCAAGGAAGTGCCTATCGACTTCATCATGAACTATGCGTGGAATCCAGATGCCATACAACCAGGCGACGAGAAGCGTTGGCTCGAAGACTTCGCCGCAAGTATCTTCGGCAAGGAATATGCCGTGGAGATTGCCGACATCATCGCCAAGTATAGCAAGTATAACCTTTGGCGCAAGGCTGAGGCCCAATATCCCGGCATATTCAACAACGAGGAGATGCTAAAGACCAATGCCTTGTGGCAGTCGCTTGTAGTGAGATGCGAGAACCTGAAGGCCAAGTTGCCGAAGGAGGCTCAGGATGCCTTCTGGCAGTTGGTGTATTATCCGACAGTGGGCAGTGCCGGTGTGGCTCAGATATACAATTATACCACCATGGGCGACTCGCTCTCCGTTGAGGCATTGATGGAGAAGGACCGCCGTCTGACAGATTATTATAATAAGGAACTGGCAGGAGGAAAGTGGAACGGCATGATGCTCGACAACCATATTGGCTACACCAAGTGGTCGATACCCGACAAGAACTATAATCCCATGACTCTCGGATTCAAGGTGGAGCATGACCTTGCTCCCAAGGCTACTTCGGAATACTCCATTCCTGCCTATAAATATAATAATAAGGTGGATGGCAAGGATGCTAAGTGGGTATTCCTGCCCGACCTCGGACGTGGCGAGGGATGTATGGGCAGCGATAATGTAGTTGCCGCTTCCGACGTGTCAGGCAATGGTGCGGCACTTGAATACGAAATAGACCTGAAGACGGACAAGGTTGCCATTGGCATATTGCCCACTCAGGACATACGTCCAGAGCGCGGCTTGCGTCTCGGAGTGCAGATTGACAACGAGCCGATGCAGGTTATCGATGCGCGACAGGGGATAGTGGATACCTTCGGGGAATACACTCCGCAGAATCTCGCCGTTTCCAAGGTTCTCAAGCCATTACCCGCTCCCAACGGACTTCTGCTCAGCGGTTGGTATAAGGGCAAGCGACTGCCTCGTCGTGACGAGGTGTTCGACAACCTTCGCTGGCTTGGTGTTCCCCTCAATGCCTCTCCTGGCAAGCACACCCTCCGCATAGTGATGATTGACCCCGAGATTGTCGTGGAGCAAATAGTGGTGAATCCCGACAACTCCCACTACAGTTATTTCGGGAATAAGCAACCATTTTGACTATGATGTGATAAATGTTTGATAATCAGGCAAGTTTAACATAGTTTTGTGACGTTGACAGATGTGTAGCGTATTTAGCCATACATTTTCTCAAGGAAGAGAGGGTATAGTTGCGTCCGCTCTTCACTTCGATTGGCGGTTACATGTCGTCTATTGACAGTCCCTTGTATTCCTTGCGGTATCTGGAATAGCGACCAGTGGCTTCGAGGAATCTGTCGGCCTTTGCCCTTAGGATGCTCAGGTCGATGGATTGCTCCTGACGCTTCACCTCAAAGAAGGTGATGGAATGTGAGATGTCGTCAACCGCTATGATGTCTATCTCATTCTCGCCTTTGCGGTCCCACCATGACCCGATATTGGTGTATCGTCCTTCCTCCCTCATCCGGCATTTGAAATATTCCTCAAGCGAACGACCGCTGTATGTGGGATAGTCACGGCGCACTATTTCCAAAAGTTGCGAGTAAGCATTTGACTCTATCATCGCATTATGCTTATAAATGAAACGGAACCAAAGGCGGATAAACTGGTCGTTGATGGCATATCTAATGTTTTTCCCTTGCGACGTGCTGAGCATAGGGCGCGTCTTGGCTATCAGTGCGTAGTCATTCTCAAGACGGCTCAAATATCCAGACAATTCGCATTGCATCATTGCCTCCATGTCACTTCGTGAGTTGTGTCCCGAGGAGATTAGGGTGAGTATGTCGAAATAGCGACCATAGTCCTTGCCGAATTCTTCTATGAGCATGCTCTTTCCTTCATAGATGAAAAGGGAATTTCTTGCCACAAAGGATTGCAGTATGTCATTCTTGGTATGTATATTACTGTCCATCAATAGTTCCACATACTTTGCCACACCTCCTGTCGTGATATAAAGTGCAAGCAGGTCATCGTTGGTATAGGTGGGGTTGTGGTCGGCGAGTATCTCCTTAAGGACACTGGGTGCGAAAGGCTCCACCTTGATGAAGTCGGTCTGCCTGCCGTAAAGAGGCTCCTTGCTGTTAATGAATAGTTCTGTCATGAGATGGTAGATGGAGCCGCACAGTATCAAGTTTATCTTCGCTTCCGACTTGTTTAAGTCCCATATCTTCTGCATGTCCGAGAAGATGGAGTTGTTGACGCGTCTGAATTCCTGAAACTCGTCAATCATGAGTATGACATGTCTTGTCTTCGCCAATTGCATCAGATAGGTGAAGATGTCGGCAAAGCGTGTGGGCATGCCAAGAACAGGCATGCGCAGCTTCTGGGCTATCTCGTCGGCAAAGTCACGGCACAATTCAGCCTCCGTCTTTCGCGAGACGAAGAAATAAAGCATCACCTCACTCTCGTATGCCTTTAACACCAATGAGGTCTTGCCTATTCTTCGCCGTCCTGTGATGACGGTCATCCTTGCTATACGCTCAGACAAACTGTTGATTTCTTGCAGTTTATCCAGCTCTTCCTTTCTGTCGTAGAATCTCATATCTGTTGTATATATTTACGTAACCACGAGTTCGGAACTCCCCGTTCCGTTTGCAAAGATAGTGTTTTCCCGTGATATTGCCAAACGTTATGGCCTTGTTTTATGTTTTTTTATCATAAATAGATTATTCACCCTCGATTCTTCAATCCTTCAAGCATCCTATTGGTGCCAACCTTACACATTATCATATATAATGGGAGTCCGTCTTGCCGTTAATTTCCGTTAAATCAAACCGTCAAGCGATATTTTTTTTCATTTCCTTGCATTAAATCAATAATTTTTTGTAATTTTGCAGCGGACTATCATAGCCACGTTATTAGTTGTCGAGGTTAGACGAGTTCTTATATGACAACCGACGAGGCAGCCTACGAATGTATGGCGGAGTCGCACATATATGATAAGCAGGAACACGTATTCATTCCTGTTACCTTTATTTAAAAAGGGATATAGACAGAATACATAGGTTAAACAAAATTATTAGGAAATAAGAAACAGATATTATTGAAGAAACATTTTGAACAGTGAGTGGAGTACATCAGATGTATCTCCCGAATTCCTCCAAAAGAGCGAATGTCCCGCTCTGCCATATTGTTTGGCTAAAGGGACAATAGTATTAATTTGAAGGAAGGTAAAACCACTGGTTCGACATACATATACATGAGCTTGTCGCTCTTGTTCTCAGGATCCGAAACGGCCAAAATGACGATACGCGAGAACGAGTTTGCGATTGGTTCACGTCCCTGCATAGGGGGCGTGGCCTTTCGTCCTACTTGTTTGTGCATAAGGTGCTTGGCCGTACCTGGATTTTGAATAAGTGATCGGACATTAGGTTACGCCCCTTCTCTTATCCCAAATTTTATGAAACTTAAAAATTACTTATGGCTAATTAGCATGGCCTTGATTGTAGGGCTAAGCCTTACTCTTACTGCTTGTGGTGGTGATGATGATGATCCTGTTCCAGAACCAGAACCAAATCCAGTCCCAACTACTACAATTAAGGTATCACCTTCCGTTGAACTGTTAGGTTCTGTCAATAGTACGACAACAATCACAGTCAGTGCCACTCAAGATGTGACTTGGACTATTTCAGGTGCGCCAGAGTGGTTGAGCTTGAACAAATCAGGGATAGGCTCTTCAAACGTATCTATAACTGCAACTCAGGAGAACTTCTCAGACGAACCCCGTGAAGCACAGCTTACCTTCACCACCAATGACGGAGCAGCTTCCGCAACATGTACCGTAACACAAAAAGGCGTATTGGCTGCAAACTGTAAGGTGTCAATTGGAAACATGACCGTCATGAGTGATGGTTTTGCAGGTGATCTGACATTTGATGCTAATTGTAAGGGGTATAAACATGGTTGTTTTTTTGCTTCAGATTTACCTTCTCTAACTGATAGAGACGTGTTTAATCAACTTATGAAAGAAGAAGAACATATTGGAGGACGAGACCATTTCGTATCTCCTTATTTTAGTCCAACGTATTATCCAGAGGTGGAGGTCGATTATTGCATAGCGGCATATGGTTCAGACACAAATACAGAATGTTCTCATAAGTATGGACCTGTAACAATGGTAAAAATAAAGACGAAAGCAAAAACCCCTAATTCTGATATGTTGTTGACACCAAGTTACACATCAACTTCATGGAAAGTCACCACATACAGGCAAGGTTCGTATGGACAACGATGTGACTATTATTACTACATAGCAGGAGAAGGAAGTGGTTCTGGTTCTGTATATAATGAATGGATGTCAAATACAGATGCGTATATGGCACATTTCTATTTCAAACCAGAAATTGAGAAAAATGCAGATTGGCATATAAAAAATGGACCGCAAACTTTGACCTTCGAGCGTAATGGTGATAAATTCTGTTGTATTACATGGGGTAAACATAATGGGACAAACGAGTATTCTGCTGAACTTAGTGGTTGTTGGTATCCAACAAACATGAACTCTGATTTAAAGTCTAATAAAATCAAATTTAATAAAACGAAAAGCATTGCTTTTACAAATAATTATTCTTATGTAAAGGAAATGCCCAAGTTTAATGTTTGCGTAGAAAAAAAATAACCCATTGAGGATTCAGGGGGGATTTCCTCTCTGAATCTTTGTAATAAAATTATCATATATGAATAAGTCTCTTTTATTAAGAACGTTGTCTTTTATACTTCTGTTAGTGATAGTAAATGAAACGACTGCTCAACAGAGAACTTTTGAACGAGTCGAATCGATTGTACTAAAGCATAAACAGAAGCACAAAATAAATAATGACTATTTGAACAATGTCAAATCAACTGACGTTGTTGGAAAATCGGCATTGGCTTCTGGAAAAGAGGCTTTTTATATCTATCAAACTACGGAGGGTGAAAATAAATCATTTGTTATTGTATCAGGCGACGAACGAATGCCAGAAATCTTGGCTTATTCATCTGACAATTCCTTTGACGTTGATAATATTCCCCCAGCTGTCCGGTATTGGTTGAATTGTTATGTCGAAGAGTTTAAGAATTTAGACAGCTTAAGTACAATAACTTCTGCTAAGCGTAGTGTTCCCACTTCAAGCGGAGGTGTATTACCACTACTAAACCATATACAATGGGGGCAATCCAAACCTTACAACAATCTTTGTCCAACATTCCGTGGAGAGAGGACTGTGACAGGATGCGTGGCCACAGCTATGGCACAAGTAATGAAATTTCACTCCTTCCCTGACAAAGGTCGTGGGTATGTAAAATACAACACCAGAACAAATCGGTTGAATATAACCCATGATTTTTCAAAAGATATGTTCGAATGGTCAAATATGTTGGATTCCTACATTTCTGAATATACAGAACAACAAGCAAACGCCGTTGCGGTATTGATGGCAAGTTGCGGAGCTTCAGTTGAGATGGATTATGGTACTTCAAGCCAAGGAGGAAGCGGAGCTTATCAATCTGACCTCCTTAATGGATACATTGAAAACTTTGGATATGATAACGATGCCTCGTTGGTTATAAGAAATTATTGTTCAACTGAGGATTGGCACAACTTGCTTATCAATGAACTTAATTCAGGAAGGCCTGTTAATTATGGAGGTGCCAGTATGAGAGACGGTGGACATTCATTTGTAATTGATGGGTATCGTATTGGAGAAAACCAATATCCTGATTATCACGTGAATTGGGGATGGGGTGGAGTCTGCGACGGTTATTATCAGATAGCGAACCTCCACCCACAAGAAGATGGCATTTATGCAACGAACAATCCATTTTCGGAAAGTCAACAGATGACAATTGGAATTATGCCTGAGGATGGTATCTCAGCCAATTCAAATATGTTGTTATCATCAAAAATTAATTGCAGTTTATCAAAGGTTAAGCGTGGTGGTGAACTTCTTTGCAAGGTTTCATCACTATATAATTGCTCGTACAAAGATTTTAGTGGGACTATTTCTGTTGCCCTCAAAAGCGAGTCGGGAGAGTTGTTTGTCATAAGTACAGGTCAAAAAAGGGAGTTGGAATATCTTGAAGGGACTGGCAGTATTAGTTTTATATGCCCAGTGCCAAATAATATCTCAATTGGACGATATTCCGTTTGTCTCGTATATAAATCAAATTTATCAGACAAATGGATTGAAATTTTATCTGCTTCATACGCAACCGTAGATGTCACAGAAAACGAGAATGAAGAAATTGGGGCAGAAAATAAGTGGTCAGAGATAGGGTGTTCAGAATTTGAACTTCTCAATAAAAATGAGAAGAATATCATTTCTGCTAATGTATATGAAATGATTAATCTGAATACGGATCCATTTATAGGCACTTTATCATTCACTATTGCAGATGAAAACGGTTCTCCTATATTCTCATTCGGAACAAGCGAAGAGTCGTATGAGGTAGGCTATAAAGAATACCTTACTGAACCTGTCTATGTTTCAGGAACTATAGATAAAGAATTGTCTAACGGACATTATCGATTGTACATATCTGCTAAGAACGATGCACAAATTTCGGAGTCTTTCGTCGTCAAAAACGACTTGTCAATTCCAGATTCCCCAACAAGCGAACTGTTTTATCGGGTTGAAGTTAGGAATGGTATAGCTTATATTAATGGAAACGAATACTTAATTACACCAACAAACATTGATAGGGTCATTGTTGATGATTTGAATGGTGTAACATGGTATTCTATAGAAGGTATAAAAATGAATAATAAGAACAAACGAAAAGGAATATACATAATAAACAAAGATGGGAAAACAGAAAAGGTAATATTACCATTATAATCATCTTCTACATATAGGTTTTATTTAGATATGTGTTTTATTATTTACAATTGTAAAGACTTAGGTACATCATTTTTTTTCGTCAAATCCGTTGGCTTTCACGAAAAAATGTTGTACCTTTGCAAACGGAACAAACATTATTAATATGGAAAAAGAATACATTAAACAACACGGACGTGACTTTATGGTCAATGGTATCAGGAAAATGGGTTTTCTTGGTGGGATATTATTATGCTCGATAGGTGTGTCATTAGCTCAAGGGAAGAAGGAGAGCAAGACGAGATACTATAGGCATGAAATCAGTATTGGTATAGGAGGCTCTGACTTGGAAACTGGTTGGAGCGATGACTATGCGGGAGGACTTATGAATAAATTCGGACTCGTATCTGCAAAATGTGGAAGCGATGGTGTTGTCTATGAGTGGAATGATAATTATAATCTTGATGGCGGAGGGTGGTTGTACCTAAATTATTATTATCATCTGAATCATACTGTTGCCTTTGGCGGCTATTTGGGCATTTTTGAGGCGTCTGAGAATTTAGGATTTCCTGAAGACTATTTCTATGATAATCACCAAAACACCAATATCAGGCGAGGATATACTGACATTAAAGGTCACTCGGTATTCCTTATGCCGTCAGCAAAGCTGTCGTGGCTGAACAACAGATGGTGCAGCCTCTATTCCAAATTGTCGGCGGGCTTACACTTCCAGTCGCTTTATCTCGACTCTGAGGCTCTCTCTGAGGAAGAGATTGCCCCATACGACAAGAGCCATGTTAGTCTGGCTTACTCCGTTGTGCCCTTAGGACTGGAAATCGGCAAGCGGAATATACGCTGGTTTATGGAGGTCGGCATTGGTTCTAACACTAATTTCATCACCGGCTTCTCATATCGCTTCGGAAGATATTAGATTGGAAATGAACAGCTGTAGTGGTGATGAATGAACAGCTGTAGTGGGGATGAGTGAACAGCTGTAGTGGGGATGAGTGAACAAGCTAACGAGGAACTGTATGAATAGCAGTTGAGATACTGTCTGAAGTTCACTTGATTAATAATCCCGATAAGCTATCGTTACGTTCGCAAAAGCCTTTGTATGTCCGTCCGAAAGCTTTGGACGGAGATTCAAAGGTTTTGCATCTCCGTCCGAAGCTTTTGTACGCAAGATATATTCACTGTAAGTGCAGAGAGTAATCAAAATAACAACGCGGGGTAAAGATATATGCTTTATCGGCAGGCCGCGGGCGAGACGCCCACGCTCCCAGAGGCATCCGCACAGTTCTTTACTTCAGAAACGCACAGTTCTTTACTTCTGATACTTGATTTACTCTATAATGCAAATCTTGCCGTCTTTTATGTAAATACCGGATTTCTTGCCGTTGCTTCTGATACCCTGCAGGGTGTATATGGCGTCAGAATCGGCATCGGAGGCGTTGTCTGTCTGAATGTCGTTGATGCCAGTGGCAATCTTATCGAGATATTCAACATAGTCGGGCAGGTAGTAACCTACGTGGGGAGGCTGGTTGTATGCAGTGTTCTGCCATGCCACGCCCATGCGGTAGGTGTGGTCGTGCATAAGAGTAGGCACTCTGTATTTCGTGGCGATGTTGGTTGTGAAGATATTAAGTGTGCATCCGTCGGATGAATCCCATAGGATAATCTCTTCGCGCCAGTCGCCGAGGAGGTCGGCAGTGAGGTTGGGTGTCTTCTTAGTGCTGTTGCATGTGGATGAGTTGCCATAGTTATAGAGAGTTAGCAGTCTTGTTGTGCTGCTTCCGCTCCATGTGTCCATTATGTCTCCGTCGAGCAGTTCGTCCTGCAGGTCTCCGTTCCAATAGCAGCGGAAGTTGAGCGATGTGCTCTTGGTGCTTACCACTTCACCTGCAGCATTCAGTTGGCTGCGGTTGTTGGAGGATGAGAATTCATAGCCCCTGTTGTTTGCGATAAGGTCTAGAGCAATGCCTCTGCCGTTGTCCTTTGAGCCTTCGGCACTGCAGATGACGGCTCCAGTGGCAGCATCGTGAAGGTCCCATCCGTAAGGAGAACCCTCATGAACGGTGAATACCTCCATGCCGGGGCGGTCAGGATCTATGTCGCCCACGTGCAGTGCGTCGCCATGACCAAAACCAGTGGAGTAGAGTAGGGTGCCGTCGCTGTTGATAGCCGCGGCACCGAGTGTAATCTCGTCGCAGCCGTCACCGTCGTAGTCGCCCACGCTGAGGTTGTGGTTGCCGTTGCCGTATGCAGTCCTGCTGCCGCTTGTCCTTCCTGTGGGTGCGGCGGCAGTGTAGGTCTTTGACGTGCCGTCGGCTTTGGTTACTTTGTATGCAGTCTTGGTGTCCGAAGCGTGCAGCCACTTGGTGGAGAGCTGTTTGCCGTCGAAATCCACTGCCCATATATAAGAATAGGTGTAGTAGCCTCTCACCATCACCGCCGACGGATTAGCCTTGGGCCCGTCGAGAAAAGCCACTGCCGCGAGATAACGCTCACCGCGGTTGCCGTATTCCTTGTCGGTCTTGCCCGAGCGGTCGTCCCAGTTCTTTGTCCATCCAGCCTCGCCTCCTAAGCCGCCGTTTCTGTTGGGATTATAATATACGGTGTGGATTGCCTCGCCCGTCTCGCCGTTGAACACGGTGAGCCATTCCTGTCCGCCAGTCACCTTGCCACTGGAGTTGCGCCAGTCCTTGG
>JALFIX010000045.1 GCA_022775105.1 Prevotella sp.
TTTCTTCTTTCCCCAAAATTTTTTAGCACTAAAATCGCGGTTTCCCCGAAATTTTTATTGCCCGAAATCGCTGTTTCCCCAAAATCTTTGCCTCTGCCTCATATCCACACGAGAGACATCGCATCTTTCTACTCTTTGACATATAAGCACGTTGATGCCTTACTCACCCTTACGTCTTATCCATATCTTGTGGGATGCCTGACCTGTGTAGTCGATGGGCATATTGGGATCGGAAGAGATTTTGGCAAGTTCCTTGGATGCCGTGGTGCGCGAGAGATTGTTCACTTGGGCATACTCGCCGAGGGTGATGTGGCCTTTATCGTCTATTATGGCAAGGGCGTTCTCGATGCGCTGCTCCAAGGTGTAGAGGTTCTTCTTCAGCACTCTTGCCCCTGTCATAACTCGCTCAAACTTGGTCTCCGTCCTCAGTTCGTGCAACATTTCAGGTGAGGTCTTGAAGTTGATGTCCTTCACTCCCACTCGCCTGTAGAGCAGTCGGTCGTCTTCCTCTTGTATCTCAGTTGGCTTGTCATCAATAAACTTCAGCGACATGGAGAATGTACCGATGTCGTCGAGGGTCACGTTGTAGCCTCTCGACAACAGGCTTGACAGTGTGTCGGCCATGCCGCACATCACTCCCGTCAGCACACCCTTATCCACTGTGCGCAGATGTTTGTGCAACTCATCAATAAACTCCTTGGTGGTCAGCGTCTGGTCTGTCACCATCTTAGGATATACCGTTCTCTTGCCGGTATTCCTCACATCGTTCATTTCCTGTAGTAAGTACTTTGCCATATATACTTAGATTTTTATTAGTTTACTATAACTTTATTATTTGGTATGACCATTCTCTATATTGAGCAAGCCTTGCTTGCGCTCCAGTCCGGCAGCATAGCCGGTAAGACTGCCATTGGCGCCAATGACCCTGTGGCAGGGGATGATGATCGCTATGGGATTGCAATGACAGGCCTGCGCCACTGCCCTCGCCGCCTTGGGCCGACCCGTGAGTGAAGCAAGGGTGGAATAGGAGATGGTGGTGCCATAGGGAATAAGCGAGAGTTGATGCCACACCGCTTTCTGGAAATCGGTGCCGCATAACATTATTGGCAAGTCAAATGCAGATCGCTCGCCACGGAAATACTCGTCCAACTGCCTTCGGGCGGCAGTGAAGCACTCAGGCTCATCCTTACCATCACCTTGTATAGCATCACCACTTTCATCAACTGGCTTATCCCACCACTTGCACCGGGTGAGCGCATTCCCCTGAGCCTCTAATCTCAACCATCCCAATGGCGACGACACCATGGCAACACATATATTCGTCATAACCTCATACTTGCTCATCTGTCGTTTTCTTACAATATGTTGTTATATATCGCTGCAAAGTTAATGAATATATTTGGTATCACCAAACTTTTCCCCCGTTTTTTTGTTTAAAAGAGACTCCATTGTTCATTTGTCATCACTATAACTATTCACTCGTCATCACTATAACCATCCACTCGTCATCTCAATAACTATTTATATATCATCACAATAGCTATCTATATGTTATCTCGACAACTGTTTTAATTTGCTTAGAACTGGCTTTCGTTTTATGTTCCGCAGTGCGGTATCTATATTCCGCATTGCGGAATGTACGTTCCGCAGTGGTGAACGTATGTTCCGCACTGCGGAACATAGATTGAATGCCTGTTCTGATATAATTATAGTAGCTTTAGTAAACACTTTATGATAGATATAGTGAGAACTTTATTATAACTGTTATCACACATTCACTACCACTATCCACATTCCATCATATTGCCGCATATATACGCGCGCGCGTGAGCATTCTATAAATTTTCATTTTCTTCTATCACTTCTATCACTAATCACGTTAACAATCTCGTTATCAGACATTAAATAGTGATAAAAGAGTGATAGAAGGCGTGATAGAAGTGATAGGAAAAAGGTTTTTTAACTATAATTACTTGGATATTTAGAGAATTTTTAGTATATTTGCGCCCGAAATAAATACATAATAGCCCAATAATGATGCAAAACATGGTAAAAATAACACGAATTAAGTACGATAGAAGGGGTAAAACCACTCTTACCGCTTCATCACTCGACAAATTTATGGAAAGAATGACGAAAGATGACAGCAGGAACACTGTCTTGGTATTCCGTAATTTCGTATCCATGACACAGAATCATTATGGACGTGGCAGGAGATGGACTGGAGACTACTATCTTATGCACCAGATGCCCAGTTTCCTGCCTTCCCTGGACATCTCGAATGACAAGCAGGGCAACGAGACCATGCGTGCATTCAACGGCATTGTGACACTGAGCGTTGACCACATTGACGAAGAGACTGACCTTGAGGCGGTGAAGCGTGTGGCGGCAATGATGCCAATGACCCTCGCCGCTTTCATCGGAAGCACGGGCACAACTGTGAAGATTCTGGTGAAAGTGGAGCCTAAGGACGGTCATGCCATCACCACCGAGGAAGAGGCAGAAGAGTTCTGCAGCTTGTCATACGACATCGTGGTGAAGATGTATGACGCAGTGATAAACCATAACGTGCAGATGGCAGCCTCGGCACGAGAGGGCAACTGCCTTTATGCGGGATTCCGCTTGCCGCTCGACCCCAAGCCATATTATAATCCCAAAGCCTCTGCCATGCGCATTGAGACTATAGCCCAAGGCAAGCCGCTACAAGTAACGCAGCCTATAAATGACCGGCAGTTTACAGGCGAAGACGGGTTTATGAGCGATTCTGACTCCGACATACGCCAGATGCTCGAATATCTTAAGTCCCGATATGAATTCAGATACAATATGCTTGAATATGTGCCGGAGATGAAGATACTGGCAAAGCCTAACTACGGATGGCTGCCGCTCGACGCACAGAGGTTTAACTCCATACTGCTCGACATGCAGAGCAGCGGGCTGAGGATTTGGGACAAGGACTTCAACCGCTATCTGCACTCCCAAAAGGTAATTATTTACGACCCTGTGCAGGATTACCTCTACGATCTGAAGCTAAAATGGGACGGCATCGACCACATAGGCAGGCTTGCCGACTGCTTGCCCACCGACTGCAAACAATGGAAACTATGGTTCCGCAAGTGGTTTATCGGCATGGTGGCGCAATGGTTGGGATATGACCGCAGATATGGCAACAGTGTGGCTCCACTGCTCATCTCGCGCCAGGGCTACAACAAATCCACATTCTGCCGCCGCCTGTTGCCTCCGCAGTTCAAACAGACATTCATCGACAATCTGGATGTGGCGGAGAAGAAAGCCACACTCATAGCCATGGCACAGTCGCTGCTCATCAATCTCGACGAGTTTAATGCCATTGCTCCACGCATACAGCAGGGATTTCTGAAGAACATCATGCAGTTGCCTACGGTGAAGGTGAAGCTGCCCTACGCACGCTCTATAGAGACATTGCCAAGGCGCGCCTCGTTCATAGCCACCACCAACATGACCGACATACTTGCCGACCCGTCGGGAAGCCGCCGTTTCATCGGTGTGGAACTCACAGCTCCCATTGATGTGACGACAAGCATCAACTACGACCAACTATATGCACAGGCTATTGACGCCATATACAAGGGCGAGCGATATTGGTTTGACCAACAGGAAACAGAGGAACTGATTGCCCACAACAGGAAGTATCAAATGCTATCGCCTGCTGAACAGTATTTCCGTCTGTGCTTCGAGGTGTGTCAGGACCCGAGTGAGGGTGAGTATCTGTCAGCCGCCGCCATCTTCCAGCGCATCAAGCAAGTTGCAGGTTCGTCGTTGGGCATATCTGCAGTCACGAAGTTCGGCCAGTTCCTCACCAACATCGACGGTATAGTCCGCAAACGCACCAATTCTGGCATGGTATATCTCGTGAGGCAAATACAACGGGTAAACTCATAGGCAATGGTTGACGTCGTAATGGAAGTTATCCATTAATTCACACTTCAGTCAGGAGGAATGCCATATAGAACGGGATGGTGAGCACTTGGCCGTTTCTGCCGACATTGTAGTCGCCGAGTTTAATAGCATGGCATACATGATAATGGTCGGGATTCTTCAACACTGTCTGCAATGACTTGGCGTTGCCAGTGCGGGCCTTGCACTCCACAGGACAACATTCCCCACGATACCTTATAAGGAAGTCAAGTTCAAGTCCGCCTTCCTTCTGAAAATAATACAGCTTTCGCCCCATCTTTCCGAAAATGTCGGCAGCAAGGTTCTCATATACGGCACCCTTATATGACAACATATCACCCTGCATAATACTCCATGCCGTACCATCCTCAAGCATACTCACAAGCAATCCGATGTCGGCCATATACACCTTGAAACAATCGTTGAGCATATTGCCTGCAAGCGGAAGTTCGGTGATTGAAGTGTTATAACAGCGACGTATAATACCGGCATCCTCAATCCATTGCAGGCTTCCGAGATAATCTTTCGACCTGGCACCCTTGCGGATTGTAGAATATTGAAATTTCTTATTTTCCTTGGCCAATTGCGAAGGGATAGAGTCAAAACACTCGCGTATTTTGGACTTATCCTCCTGAAGCGCATATTTCAGCATATCTGACTTGTAATTGTCAACGATGTTCTGCTGTACGTCTCTTACATCATTCATATTGTTGGTGGCAAAAAACGTATTGATAGCCTCGGGCATACCACCAACCACAATATATAACCTCAACAATTCCCTCATCCTGTTGTGAATTCCTTCCATCACTGGTGTCTCATCATGAAAACAAGCGGCAAGATAGTCGATATGCTGCTGTTCGAGACCATTAGCCCAAAGCCATTCCTCGAAATCCATCGGATACATCGTAACAATATGTTCATATCCTACTGGAATGGAAGCACGTCGCTCCTCTTCATCTTCTTCCTTGGTCTTATAACCATTGACTCCAAGTAGAGAACCGGTACAGATTACGTCGTAGCGACCGTCAAGACAGAAAAACTTCAGTGAAGAGCGGGCATTGGGGCAATCTTGTATTTCGTCAAATACTATACAAGTGTTGCCATCAACGAAATTCACACCCTTTAATCCCATTGAGATATTCAATAACACAGTGTCAACATCAAGAGCACCAGAGAAGAAAGATTTGTATTCCTTGTGCTCATGAAAGTTAAGATATACAACATTTTCGTATTGATCTTTTGCAAAAGCCAATACGGAGCTTGTCTTGCCACACTGTCGGCAACCCTTGATTACCAAAGGCTTTCGATGTGGATTCTTTTTCCAAGCGAGCATTACTCCCTCAATCTTTCTTCTAAACATGTTGATTTATATTTTACATATTAAACAGTAGAATACACTTTTCGGGGCGACTTTTCCGCCAATCATCACACTTTTCAGGGCGACTTTTCGTTGCAAAGTTACACTTTTCGGGGCGACTTTCCAAATATCCATATCAATAATTAATGATTTTTAGCAATGGATGCTTACGATTTGTCATTAGTCACGAAAAGGGCTGCAAGCAGTATGATTTCGCTTGCAGCCCATAATTTGATAAATTAAACAGAATTAGTAAATGTCCTCGTTGTTATCGTCAGGACCGTTATCCGACATGTTCAACGATGAATCCAACAGTTGCTTGTGATTGATTTCATAAAACGCCATCTCCGGCTTTTGATATTCCTTCTTCATAATTTCTTAATTTTTAATTCTTAATTAAAAAAACACAGAGTCACGGAGGTACAGAGTTTTTTTTGTATTTTGAACACAAAGACACAAAGATACGAAGTTCTCTTTTCCCGCCTAAGGAAGATACAGAGAGCAGCAAGGCTGCTTACAAAGTCCACAAAGTTTTCCCGTCCGCAAGGCTTTGTGGCGACTTTCAAGTCGCTTGTCACCTTTGTTTCTGAAGAAAATCTTTGTTTCTTCGTGTCTTTGTGTTTAAATTAAAACTCTGTATCTCTGTGCCTCTGTGTTCGATTCTCAATTCCTAATTTCTTTCCTTCCTCGCTTGATAACCACTCCCTTGGAGGAATCGCTTACCTTGCGACCGCCGAGGTCGTGGACGCTGTTATTGCCGTTGCCGCGCAACTCGTCATCCGAAACGGTGATGCACTCTATGCCAGTGATGTCCTCGTCGTTGTCGGGGAAGACGAAGGCACGAACTGCCGCACCTGAAGGACTTGTCTTCACCTCAGAGTTGGCCACCTTCAGATAAGCCTTGCCCGGAGTGGCCTTGAGCTGTGAGCCGTCAGAGACACCATCGGCAGAACCGAGATAGAAGCCGAGACCTTCTTTTGTCGCCACCTTGTTATAGGTAAGGCGATAGAGCGTATAGCCTGCATCTGATTCTATTATATCAGGGTACGAAGGCGTTGCCACGAGATTGTTATAGGTATAAGCAACTGGTGTCAGTGTATAATCCTCATTAGCCTTCATATTCACATATTCGCCGTCGGTCTTCAGCAGAACGCCTTCCTCCACTGCAACTTGACAGTCGTTGCGCTCAGACAAAGTCAACTTGCCGCCGCTCACTGTGGCATTATACACCTTGAGAGTCCTGCCTGAAGGAACAGAAAGGGTTATGTCATCGCCTTGGTCGCTGAACGTTGCCCAATAAGTGCCATCTTCCGTCTTCAGAGCCGCAGGAACGAGCTTGTAGTCAGAGCCGACGGGATAATCATCCACTCCGAGCTGCTGTCCCCATATCTCGTAGTCCCATGTCACGTTTTCATCTCCATGAGCAAGCAGATAAGCCACTTCACCATTATGGAATTTATCTTCGGTCTTGCCTACCGTCTGACCGGAAACATCAGTGTCGTTGACTCCTCCTATTGAGCATTTCTTATTGTCGTAATAATTGTTGGCGATTGTGCCATTGTCATTATATCCGCAAATACTTCCCACATTGGATGTTCCCGCCACGCTGCTGACAGAATAACAGTTGAGGATGTTTCCCCAATTATTATATCCACAGATGGAACCTACATAGTCCTTGCCCTTGAAGTAAGCATCCACGATACCTATGTTCTTTATAGTACATTGGCCATATCCTATCAAACCTGTATAATCCTTATTGGCATCATTAGTGTACAATCCGCTGATGATATGACCGTTGCCGTCGAATGTGCCATATAAAACACGACTTTGTGTCTCTGTCCAATAGCCTATACCTGGCCAAGACCTAAAGCTGGAACTGTTAGCAGAAAGTGAACCATCGGAGTTCAACACGCCCTTGTTGACTGTGATGTCGGCAACGAGCACGGCACCATCAGTGTAATTGGTTTGATAGTAATTATTGACTTGGTCGGCAAACCAGTAGAGCTGGCCTGCATTCTCGATGGCGTAATTGCCATCTACTTTGATTGCAGGCTGATAGCCATCGCAAATAGTACAGAAGCCATTGTCGTATGTGTGGTTAGGGGTTTCAGTAAGTGTTGTGTTTGAGTATGATATATGCTGGCAGTCATCGAGGGCATAACCGTAATAAACCTTTGCGCCTCCAAGTATGGGATAAGCGTCAGTGCCGAGCTTCTGTCCCCATACCGAGCCGTTATATCCCTTGGAGAGCAGGTATGACACTTCGCCACTACTGAACTGGACGGTAGATTTGCCAAAGGTCCTGCCTAACACATCGGAATTGTTGATACCTTTCACCGAGCATTTCTCATTGTCATAATAGCAGTTGGCGAAGGTGAATGGACTTGACTCGTCTATAGCACCGCAAACCGCACCCACATTCGTCGTTCCGCTGACAGCCCCATTATTGTAGCAATTGGATATAGTACCTTGATAAAGCCCTCCGCATACACCTCCTATAGTAAAGTCTGTGTCTCCACTGCTTACCGGGGTTCCTTTTACAGTGGCGGAGTTATAACAGTTTCTTATTGTACCTCCAACCAAATACCCACAAATACCTCCAGTTACAGCATAGGCATTGAAATATGAATCCACTACACCTACGTTAGTTATCGACCCTTGTTCGCCGACAGCTCCGAAAAGACCGATAAACTCTGCATCGGCAACTCTACGATTGTAATACAATCCGCTTATGGTCTTGCAGTTACCGTCGAATGTTCCGACATAAAATGACGGATCACTACTTGATTGAGATTCGTCAGCATAGTAGCCTATCGGATTCCAAACCCTGAAGCCGCCTGCATCGTCGGAGAGAGAACCGTCGGACTTCTGTACGTTCTTGTTCACCGTGATATTGTCAGTGAGCACGGCATTTGCCCCAAGGTCTTGTGTATTGCCGGTCATCGTTCCGTTGGATAGGGCGGACAACCAGTAGAGCTGGCCTGCATTCTCTATGGCATAGTAGCCATTGTGGGTGGCATTCAGCTCCGAATGATGGGATGTGCTAACTTTCTTGGCCGGTTCATAGGAGTCGCAAAGCTTACAGAAGCCGTTGTCGTAGTCGTGTCCAGTAGTGTTGCAACGGAAATAATTCGCATATACCAGTCCATTATTAGTGCATGCGCTATATACTCTCTTGCCGCCCAGCACAGGGTAGTCATCCACACTTATTTCCTGTCCCCAGGCAGTGGGGGCATACACGGCATCCCAAGTGTCGCGGGTCTTTGAAAGCAGGTGTGCCATCTCGCCGCTCTTGAACTGGGCTGTGGTCTTGCCTTCCGCCTGACCGACTACGTCGGAGTTGTTGATGCCTCCAACGGAACACTTGTCTTTGTCGTAATAACAGTTGGTGATGGTTCCACTATTCTTGCTACAGATACTGCCAATCTCTTCTCGTCCAATAATTATTGAACCAGAACTATAGCAGTCAGCTATCGAACCAGTGATTTGATTATGGCAGACAAGACCACCTGATTTATATATTCCATTGATTTCACCGGTATTATAACAGTTTACAATAACTCCATAATTAGCAGAACAAATCCCACCTACATTGCTATCACCGCTAATCATGCCTGTATTATAACAGCTTTCTATTCTACCATTATTTTGTCCACAAATTCCAGATGCTTCGCTCCCGTACCCACCTCCATTGGCTTTAATTGTTGATTTATTATAACAATTAAAAATATGTCCATAATTATTTCTACACAAACCAGAACAAACATAATCTCCATTAATATAGGAATCAACAATTCCAAGATTCTTCAGTATTCCATTCTCAGCAATCTTCTGGAAAAGAGAAGCACCAGATTCTTTGTACAATCCACCAATAGTCTTGCCATTTCCGTCAAACGTTCCTGAGTAACCAGTGTTAAGTATGATTTCAGGCATACCCCTAAAACCACTGGACTTATCCGTATTAAGCGAGCCGTCGGATTTAAGCACATTAGTGTTTATTGTAATATTTGTCGTGAGAACGGCATTGGCGGAAGCATTTTGGGACATATATTCCAGCGAGCCGTTGACAAGGGAAGCAAACCAATAAAGCTGGCCGGCATTTTCGATGGCATAGTAGCCATTGTGGGTAGCATTAAGTTCTGAATGATGAGAGCTGCTTACCTTCTCTGCTGGCTGATAGCCGTTGCAACTGCTACAGAAACCGTTGGAATCCCAGGAATGTGTAGGTAAATCCGTGACATAAGAATTCGTATAGACTTTAATGCAATTGTTTACAAGATAGCCATAGTTCACCTTTGTCCCTCCTATGACAGGATTGTTGTCTGTGCCTATTGTCTGTCCCCATACGGTTCCAGACTGACTGCCTTGCAAAATATAAGCCACCTCGCCACTTGTGAATTGCGCAGTGGTCTTGCCTTCAGCCTGACCGGATGCATCCGCCCCGTTTATACCTTTTATTGTGCATTTTTCCTTATCATAATAACAGTTGGCAATGCTACCGGAATTAGTGCCGCACACGCCGCCAGCATCTCCGTTAGTTTTGAGAAGAGCACCCGTACTGTAGCAATTGGATAGTTTGCCATAGTTATATCCGCATACCCCTCCTATATGATATTGGTCTGAAGTTATACTCCCTGTATTATAGCAGTTAGTGATGGTCGCTCCTACATAGTTGACACCACATACGCCACCAATACCGTTATAGACACTTGTTATAGGACATTTGTTATAGCATTTTTTGACAGTACCCGCATTTAAGCCACAGATACCACCAACAAATTCTCTGCCATAGAAATAAGAATCTACAATGCCCACATTCGTAATTGTACCACTTGAATAACCAAAGAGGCCAACGTGGCTTTTCGCTTGGTTATTTAGATAAAGTCCGCTGATGGTTTTGCCGTTTCCATCGAATGTACCTGTATAGGTGACATAATCAGAAGTACTGTTATAATAACCGATAGGAGTCCATGCGGTGAAACCGCTGACTTTACTGGAATTGATGGTTCCATCGGACTTCAGCACACTGCTGTTCACTGTGATGTTAGCCGTGAGCTTCGCACAGGCGGCTGCGTTCTTAGCCGTGCCATCGGTCAATGTACCGTTGACAAGTCCCGCAAACCAATATAGTTGCGCGGCAGTAGAGATTTGATAAGGATTATTGGTTGAACCGTCGCCATTTGTTGGCTTCGACGGTGTAATCGCTGCCGATGCCACAGTGGGCATCAACATTGCCGCAACGAGCATTAGCATCGTGAGCAGCCATTTCATTTGTAAGATTTTCTTAGTCATATAGCTATAATTTTAGATTTTTTGCATAGCAAAACTGTCGCCTCCGAAGAAGCAACCATGCCGCAAAATTAATAAAAAAGACAATATGATGAAAGTAAAAAACGCCCAATCCATCGATTTTTTACGTTTAGGCAAATAATTTTGTTGTTTAGGCAAATTTTTCAGAGCGGAACAGGACTAATTATATCGTCAGTCTTTCTATCTTACAAGTATGCAGCTTTGTCTCCTTGTCATAGTTGATGCCCACGAGAAGGATGTCACCGGTGTATTCGGCTATCTTCGAAGGATAGGCCTTGCGCTTTATCTGGTCGATGGCAGTGTCGATGGAATGGTTGAATTTTAGCTCTATCACAAGGGCAGGCTTATTAACATTGCGACGGGGAATCATAACAAGGTCGGCATAGCCCTTGCCTGTGGCATACTCGCGATGGATGACATACTCGTTTCTTGCCCATATATATGCAATTGTGAGCACACAGGCAAGCGAGTTCTCGTCGTTATAGGCAAGAATACTGGTGTTCTCGTCGTGAGCCTGGTCAATGGCTTGTGCCACGGCTTGCTCTTTGCCTGCAATGGTGTCATAGAGAAGTGCCCTGGAGTTTTGTATTGATTCTGCCAACAGAATCCATGATGTTGCCTTAATGGCATTGTTCATCTCGTCTGCAACCTCTTTATTCGGTATGTAACATTCTTGTGTGTCACCATCGTATGCCAAGTAGCCAAGATGGATCAAAACGGTGAACACATCGTTTTTACTTCTGACAATGCGCATGTCATTCAGAAACTCTGTAGTATCTACATATACGCGCTCTCCCGAAAGCATTCTTATTATGTCATCCTTCAGTCCATCGAAATTCATCTGTATATAGGTTATGACCGAGTCGTAGGCGCTGGTTGTAGTCCAATAGCTTTGGTAACGGTTGTCGTCGATGGCCCGCATTACGGAGTAAGGATTGAAAATGTGAGACTCATCGCCTATGCGATAGCCGTCATACCAGCGTTCCATCTCTTTGATATCCATGCCGAAATTGCTGCATAGCTCTTCCACTTCCTTGTGAGTGAATCCAAGAGACGTAGCCATTTTGCCTGGATTTATCATAGTATATTCGCGGAAATTGTTCAACGCCGACTCTGTGTTGTATCTCTTTATTGGCAATATGCCAGTAAGGTATGCTCCGGCAAACACGGTGTTAGAGCCTGAGCCTTTAAACAGGCGGCGAAGCAAGTCGACGTATGACGTAGTGATGTATTCGTCTGTACCCATCTCGCGAAGGATGGCGTCCCACTCGTCAATAATCATCACGAAACGCTCGTCTGTGCTCTCGCTGATGCGATAGAGAATTTCCATTAAGTCATCGTCGTCCTGTCTGCTTATCTGAGGAAATTCAGACAAAATATCATTTATGATTTTATTCTGGATAATCTTCACTATTTCCTTCTCTCTCCTGAATCTCGTAGTGAAGTCGGTCATGTCAACCCATATAACATAATATTTGTTGAGATATGTCTCAAACGACCTGTCCTTCTCTGCCTTCAATCCTCGAAACAGTTCGCGCGAGTCGCAAGACTTGTCGTAATAGGCACATAGCATCTTTGCCGCCATCGACTTTCCGAACCGACGGCAGCGGGTGACACAGCTATAACGCTTTTCAGAGTTTAGCGTGGCATTGACAATTGGTATGAGACACGTCTTGTCAACATAATCGTGAGTGACTATGTCGCGGAATTCCCTGTTGCCTCTATTGATGTATATACCCATAGTTTCAAGCCTGTTGCAGGAGTGATTTGCCCGTAACTCGCTGCAAAGTTAAGGAATTAATTTGGTATCACCAAACATTTAACCGTTTTTTGCCATAAATGATTGAAAACGGTCTTAGTTTAGTGGTTAGGGGAGTCTGTAATTATGCAAATAGATTTGCAAAGAATCAAACGTTAACTACTATTAAAAATTTGCCTAAACAACAAAAAAATTTGCCTAAACAACAAAAAGTGCCTCAACGGTCGATGAAATCGATTGAAATATCAAAAGAAAAACATATATTTGCACCCAGAAAAAGACCGTCATATCGCAATTTATAATTAAAAACTTAAATATTATGGACAGAAAGATTAACCAAAAACTATGGACGCGATGGTCATGGTTCATCGTCGCGTTATTTGTAGCCGCCTTGCCATTGAGCCAAGTGGCGGCAGTTGACACATCCAAACCCGTAATTCACAAAGATGTGGGATATAGTTTCCCCGATAGAGCCCATCTGAAGTTTTCGCTGAAGTTCTTCAACTACCATGAAGACAACAGCGGATTTGAGGGTCCGGTGGAACTGATGGTCAATAAAAATAAGATCCTTAACCTGAATGATGTATGGGAGGAGATTACGGATAACCGTAAGACGGAAAAAGACGTGTACAAGAATTATCGCAATGAAGTGGTAGGCACCCTGAAGTTTGACACTTTAGGCTACAAGGGAGTCATTGCCCTGTCCAACAGTCTGGAAGAAAAAGACGATAGCAAATGGATAAGTCTTGATATTCATATCATTTTCAGATCCATGCCTTTATATGTAAAAGAACTGGAGATAGGTGTAAAGGGCAAATGGGTATATTATAAGGACAAGAAACACAAGAATGAAGTGGTGCCTAACGCTTATGTTTCCCAAGCATTCGCCCTTCCCACACCTGCATGGCCGTCCATCAATACATCGTATGCCAGCAGCAAAAAAGTCAAGTTCGTCTTGTCAGGCTTGGAATCAAAAACGTTTGCCAACAGTAATGGAAAAGAAAATAGCAAGGGAGACTGGACTTATGGACTACGTTTTGTCACACGGGAGAAAAACGGTGGTAATTGGCCTAAAGACGATGAATTGGTGAAAATTCTCGATTACAAGGGCGACAACAATACAGCGTCTCCGGTGAACGCAAAATACAAGTTATGTGATGCCAATATTAAGCAAGCTACAGTAACACTGGAGCTTGACAACTACAAGGCACACCCTATTTATCCTCTTATTTCAATCGAAGGCCACAAATACACGGTATTTCCTAACGACCATAAGGATTCGCCTTTGACAAGTGATGCAGTCTTCTATCATTATAACTCCGATGCAATCTGGATAAATGGAAATCCTCGTCCTAATTCTGGTACAATGCAAGCCAGCTATGATGCATGGGATAAATACATAAAAATCGAATGGAAACCAGAGGTTTACGACAAGAATCACTATAACACCAAAGGCAAGTGGGTGATTTACCGTAATGGCAAAAAAGTTGGCACCACCTCCTTTTCTAATATAGATAAAAAAATGACTTTCAGGGATCAAAGTCCCGACTTGGAATACGAAAAAGATTATACATACACAGTATTGTTTTGGCCTAACGGTTGGGAAAGTATACCGGAAAAACAGCCCTCAAGCGTAAGCGTCTCCACGAAGGCGTATTGCACCGTCCAAATTAATTGTTTACCTTTGCCGCGTTTTTAATAAAAGGTAACAATGAGAACAGCAGAAGAACGTTATGAGGAGACGTGGAACAGTTATCTCGCGCTTCTCAACAA
>JALFIX010000106.1 GCA_022775105.1 Prevotella sp.
GACATCTTCAATGCCCTGTTCATTTTTATTAAAAGTAAGGCATGAACTAGATGAGGATTCATTAAAGAGAATAATGTACAACAAATATATGTATGAGTATCTTGATGGATGTATTAAATATTTTAGATTGTCTTCACAAGGCAGATATAAAATATTATTTGTTAATGCGGCAGCAGAACGATTGGTTGATGCACTGCTTCCAACTATATTGAAATATGGTAAATTCAAATATGAAAAAGATTTTGCCTCGATTTTTCTTGTTTTGGAGGATTTAGGATTATCAGATAAAAACAAGAATAGAAGAGGTGGTGATTTTCGAGAATTAATTAATAAACACGTTAATATTGTACAGCAAATTAGTGATACTAAAACTATAAGTAACATAACAAATAAATTTGTTAATATGTCATTTAAAATGCATCAACAATCAAATCTTACAGAAGAAACAAGGGATTTGTGGGATAAACTGCATGATGATTATTGGTGCACTCTATCTATAATAAATAAGGTGTTAGGCTATAACCTGAAATCAATGCATTTTGCAGGTTATTTGCAATCCCCTCATCCGAAGAGCATTGCAATAGATAACTTTTATGATAGCGACGGAAGACCAATTGATAAAAGATTACTATTCCTTTATCGAGATATCCTGAATGGATCTATAACGGAATTTTTAAGCTTAAAATAATTATTCAAAGGGATGCAGACAAAAAGTTTGCATCCCTTTTCCGTTATCCCGTTTTTTAGCCATTTGGCTAACGGAATAGCAAAAAATATCTCAAAAAAAAGTATTTCCTTTGCACCGTAAATCAGACAAACGGCGTTTTCCGGCGTTGGGAGTCGAGAATGATTTGACGGCGATTTTTGACAAGGATGAACTGATTTTCTTTTCCATAATTGTAATGTATGTGTAATGTGATTATAGACCTCTCGCGTCGGGAGACGCATGGGAGGTCTTCTTAAAAAAAAAGATGAGTAAAACAGAAAACAAGGAGGGGACTGAGGGGAGATATCCTCTTACCCCGCAGGCGGAGGCTAACCTCAAAGAGGTGTTGCCTCATGTAGATGAAAAGCTCGGAAGCAATATCAGGGACTTCGTATGTTGTCTGAGTGATGACTTGCAGGGCGATGTGACTGTTATACTGGCGCACTTCACAACAGCGTTGAGTGCTATGCCGGATAATAATCATGTGAAAAATGCCGTTTGGCAATTCTTCTTGCGCATTAAGGAACAGATTGTTGATTTTGGTCCAAAGACACAGTCTTAGGACTTATGTTAAACTTAAAATCTTAAAAAAATGAATACAGTAAAATTGAAATCAAATGTTGTAATTGACCTGGTGTTAAATTATCTCGGCGTAGAATCTAAGTCGATTGACAAGCTTAAACTTAAGAAAAGTTTGTCAATCTCAGCGGATGTAGGCAATGAATACCTTTTTCTTGACTCTGAAAAGTTAGATTTCTTAAGAGGCATCGGCATCAATGTGGGTGTGGAAATTGAGAACGGTCGTGTATCTATCAACACGGATTTGCCCAAAGAGGATAATGAAGGATTGTTGGATGTTGAGTGTGAGAAGATTTCTGCACTGCTTTGTGAGTTCTTCAGGAAAGTGCTCTGTCTCAGCGAATGTGAGTATGACACAGAGGGATATGTAAAAAGTGATTGTCTGGCGGTAAAGATTACAAGGAAAGACGGTGAGGACTTTCGTCTGTATCTTAACGAGATCGATGTTCTGGAGAATTTCGAAATGTTAACATTCGTCAAACCAGTGAACTCAACTACGGCAATCGTCGAATTCGAATATTAAAAAATGAAGACATTATGTTTAATTATTATAAATTGTTTTAACATGAAAAAGAATAAGAATGGAAATGACGAGATTCATACAGCTAAGCTGATGCCTCGTAGAGTTGAGAAGGTGAGTGGAGGGATTGTCAAGTCGGAAAAGGACTTGGAATCCATAGTGGAAAATTTCCTTGAAGTTGATGCATTGCATGTGGCTTGGGGGGAGACTAAAGACCATCGGACGATTACGGCTGGGGTGATGATTAAGCCTAACGTGATGGTTAGCGCTGCAAGAATGGCACGATTGGCCGTGGCACTGAACGCTACGGTTTGCATCGGACCGATTGACGAGAAGGGAATGCTGTTGGGACTGGCGTGGTAATATATAAATGAAGAATGAAGAATGAAGAATGAAGAATGGCTGCGCGAACCGAGTGGAGAGCCGAGCTTGCTCGAGCTATCCCGAGGTGAAGCCAGCCATCGACGAAGTCAATGAAGAATGAAGAATGGCTGCGCGAACCGAGTGGAGAGCCGAGCTTGCTCGAGCTATCCCGAGGTGAAACCAGCCATCGACGAAGTCAATAAAGAGTGAAGAATGATTTTTTATGAGACTTACACGGAATTTTACTTATGAGGAGCTTTGCAACTCTAACGTGGCGGAGCGGAGGGGGATTAACAACAGACCCCGGACGAAGGAGGAGGAGAAAAGGGTTATTGAGAACCTTAAGGCGCTGTGCATGGAGGTGTTGCAGCCGCTGAGGGATTTTCTCGGCAAGCCGGTGGTGATTTCTTCAGGGTATCGTTGCGCGGAACTCAACAAGGCCGTGGGTGGGGTAAGGAACTCGCAGCACATGAAGGGGGAGGCAGCGGATATACATGTTGAAAATACCGAACATCTGCTGAAGATTATGCACTTCATTATGGATGAGACTGACTTCGACCAGGTGATATGGGAGAGAAACAGGGCTGGAACGCAATGGGTGCATGTGAGCTATAAGCGGGAGGGGGTTAACAGGCACCAGGTGATGAGCAGTTCGTAGGGGCTGCGCGACGATTTTAATTGGATATTAACACAATATTTTTTTTATGAGAAAGGTATTAAATGGTATTGATTTGACTCTTGAGGTCAATGAGGATTGCGAGCAGATGGCTCGCTCGGTGATGAACGGGGCCTTGAACTTCAACAAGTCGGGGACTAAGGCTACGTTCGTGGAGGCTGCACCAAGAAGGGCGCACACGAGAAACACTAAGGTGTGGGACGGCGAACTGCTGTCGATGATCTTGAAGCCTAACGGGGCGTATCAGGTGCACACGAAGAATGTTAATCCGCTGGCGGTGGACAACTTCGAAATGAGGATGTACAATGAGGCGTGTGCCTTAGTTCTTTTGATTCGCGATGCGAAAATCGCATCGCGAAATTAAAAAATTAAAGAATTAAAAAATTAAAGAGTTATGAAAGCTATGTTTAAAGTGATTGCTCAGACGCAGCCGGTGGCTGTGCAGAAGCAGGACGGATCGAGCATTCAGAAGGCTACGATCGTGATTCAGGAATTGGGCGGCAAGTATGACAACTCGTTTGCGGCTACGCTGCTCGGTAATAACGCTACAACGAAGTTCACCCCGGGGGATGTGGTGTGGGCGGCCCTGAGATTCCAGGCCAAGGACTACCACCCCAAGGTGAACGGGGTGGCGGATGCATCGAAAACGGAATACCTGCAGGACATCATGGTGCAGGAAATCGTGAAGATGGCCCTGGACAATACTGAGATTTTTTGACAAATTATTATTGAGAAATGAGAAAGGAATTCATACCTGTAACATGCATCACCGAGCGGGACCTCCCGCCGGTGTTGCGAATATTCTGGAAGATGGCGGAGATGATGGAATTCAAGATTGCCTGTCTGATCACGGCGCTGACTTGCTTCTGCGCCATGAGTCCGAGGCTGAGATTCCACTACTTCTTCGACGGTCTGATGAAGTGGCACCACCTGCTTGTCCACTCTATCATCATCGGACAGAGCGGAGACGGAAAATCGTTCTCCACCGACTTGATGGCACTGCTGATGGAGCCGATAATCAAGCGCGACCTGCAGGAGGAGAAAAAGGAACTGGACTATGCGGAGAGGAAAAAGGCCAAGGGCGACAAATGCCAGGAGAAACCGCCCGTGACGGTGAAGATTTGCCTGAACAAGGTGACAAAGAACAAGATGGTGAAGAGGGCGCACATGATGGTGAGGAAGTATGGCGACCCGCTGACGTTCATGTTATACACCGACGAGCTGTCGTCGCTGATTGAGCGAAGGGGAAGCTATGGCGACCTCAGGGACATGGCCAAGCAGGCCTATGATTACGGGTCGCTCACGAGCACTGACACCAACAGCGACCAAAGCTACAACGCCACGGTGGATATCAACTGGTGCTGCATATGGAACACCACGCCTTCGATTTTGTTCAAATATATGGACAAGGACGCCATCGAGTCGGGCAACGTGAACCGCTCGATTTACATGCCCTTGGGCGACCTGCTGGCAAGTTCAGCCACTATCAAGAGGGAGTTCTCGGACAAGGACATGGCCCTCATCAAGGAGACGCAGGACATGCTGATGGGCGAGACGTATGACGCCGAGGACAAGCTGATGCCCATACACGACGTGGACATGGACTGGCTGTTTGCCGCAGAGAAGCGATGGTGTGACTATCAGGTGGAGATGGTGAGCAAGAGCGGCTCGTATGCCCGCAACTCGTTCTACAAGCGTTGCTCGGTGTCGGCGGCGAGGCTTGCCACGATGATCTACCACCTGTGGGGCGAGGACAAGGGGAAGCAGGCCAAGGTGAAGAAGGTGTATTTCTTCTTGGCTGACTATATCCTGAAATGGCAACTGGCACTGTTCGGCAAGAAATATGAAAAGAACATAGTGATCATCGACGAGGAGGAGGACGGATGCTATGTGTCGGGAAACACCTTGTATGACAAGATGCCGAAGAGATTCACGCGCGAACAACTTGACGCCAAGCGCCAGGAGATGGAGCTTGTGACGGAGACGAGGAAGACCTTGTATGTGTGGCAGAAGAAAAGGCTCATCGTGAAGGTACAGACTGAGGACGGGGCGGAGGTGTTTGAGAAGAACTTTTAAAATGAAGAGTATTTTTAAATGAAGAGTGAAGAATGAAGAATGAAGAATGGCTGCGCGAACCGAGTGGAGAGCCGAGCTTGCTCGAGCTATCCCGAGGTGAAGCCAGCCATCGACGAAGTCAATGAAGAATGGCTGCGCGAACCGAGTGGAGAGCCGAGCTTGCTCGAGCTATCCCGAGGTGAAGCCAGCCATCGACGAAGTCAATGAAGAGTGAAGAATGAAGAATGAGGAATTGAGGAAACTGAAAGAGCTGCCCATTATGGGGGTGGCTCTTCGGCTGGGGATAAAGTTGAGGGGACACTGGGCGCTGTGCGTGTTTCATGAGGAGCGTCACATGTCACTTCATTTTTCGAAAGAAAAAAACATCTGTAAATGCTATAGCTGCGGCAGGGCTGAGGACACTATCGGACTGACTATGCACGTGAGGGGATTGGGGTTCAAGGAGGCCTGCAAGTGGTTGGCGAACGAAAACAACTTGATAATCAGCGAGTTCGACAACAAGCAGAGGAAAGAGAAACCGCAGCGGAAGACGGCGGCATGCAACAGGGAATACCTGGAGAGGCTGATGGAGAGACCACGGCTGACGGCTGAGGCGCGTCACTTCCTGTTCGATGAGAGGCGGATTTCGGCGGATGTGGCGAGGAAAACGGGCATTTCGAGCATCGGAAGGGACATTTCGATGAACGGAAGCACCGACGGACCGTGGTTTAACGCCCCTGCACTGCTGCTGCCTTACAGGGATGTGGACGGAAGGCTGCTGAACGTGCAGGCGAGATACTTGGGGAAGGAGAAGAAACAGAGGTTTCAGTTTCCGAAGGGGTCGGTGTGCCCGATGTTCAACCTGCCGCAGTTGGCGGAGCTGACGGACAACGACAACCTGTATATCTCGGAGGGTCCGACGGACTGTCTTGCCATGCTGACAAGCGGGAAGAAGGCAATAGCCATCCCGTCGGCAACCACACTGACCGAGGAGGACAAGAGGATGCTGAAGGAAAGGCTGCCGAAGACCACCACACTGCACTCCTACCCCGACCAGGACGCTGCGGGCGAGAGCCTGTGGGGCGACCTGGCGGGAATGGCAAACGACTTGGGGCTGTGCATAGTGAGGCACAGGCTGCCTGAGGGATGCAAGGACTACGGGGAGTTTTTCGCTACAAGCCGCGAGCCTTCCATATGCGGTCCTTAGCGGCGTTGATTTCCTGGAACTTCTGCTCGGCAGCCTTGCGCACATCCTCGCCAAGGGCGGCAACGCGGTCGGGATGATGCTCAAGGGCGAGGCGGCGGTAGGCCTTGCGAAGCTCATCGTCGGAGGCTGAGGGAGAGACTCCCAACACCTTATAGGCATCCTCAAGGGTGTCGCCCTTGAGATTGAGCATGGAATCGACATCCCCCGGCTGCATGTGCATCCACTGGGCGCACTCACGGATTGCCATGATTTCCGTCGGGTCAATGTGTCCATCTGCCTGGGCTATCGCCAAGAGGAAGCTGACGAGCTGCAGACGCTGGGCATACTCCATGTTCATGGCTATCTGCTCGCAACACTGCGCCACGGTGTTCTGGAACTGTATGCGACCCTGACGCTTCTGCTCATCGAAGAGGCGGAGAAGTATCTGTTCGCCCTGGTTGCGGGCTTCGACCCCGAAGCTCGACTGGAGGAAGTTTCTCACCATCTCCATCTCGGAGTGCATCACCCTGCCGTCGGCCTTGATGACGTAGGAGGAGAGCACCATCAGCGAGAACATGAAGCTGTTGCGCTGCTCCTCGTCGGTGCGGGTGCCCGAGAAGGTGCGGGTGCCTGAGTTTTCGGGGGTATTCACTGAGTCGAGACCACTGTCAAACAGTGCCCCTAATGCCACTCCCGCCAATGCGCCGAGTGGCCCTGCGGTCATAAATCCAAGTATGCCGCCTATCCATTTTGCTGCTGACATGTTGTTTTTAAATTTACAATTTAAAAAATTAAAGAATTAAAGAATTAAAAAATTAAAGAATTAAAGAATTATTTCTTCGACGAGAGATACATTCCCGCTATTATCAGGACGGAGCCCATGAGGAAATAGGTGGTTATCTGCTCGCCCAAGATGAGCCATGCAGCCACGATGGTGGTGATGGGGTTGACATACACCCAATTGGTGCAGACCACGGCTCCAAGACCTTTCATGCACCAGCTCCACGTGAGATAGCACAACATCGACGCCACACTGCCGAGAAACAGCAGGTTCCACATCACGGCGGGACGCAGGAGAACATCCAACGAGGGCATATCCGGCACGAAGACGTAATAAGGCAATATGGTCAATATGCCATAGAAAAACACCTTGCGCGTGATGAACATCGCGGGATAACGCCCCATGACGGGCTTCATCAGCAACGTGTATAACGCCCAACAGAGACAGGCGGAGAAGGCGAGAGTGTCGCCCAAGGGGGAGAGATGGAGAATGAAATGGCCATTGAGAACCACCACCGCCATGCCTGCCAGGGCAACCACGGAGCCTAATATCTGACGCGCACTGAACCGCTCTGACTTATAGAACAGGGCAATGATGAGCATGGCAAACAGCGGACACGAACAAACTATCAGCGACGTGTTGGTGGCTGTGGTGAAGCGGAGCGACTCATTCTCGGTGAGGAAATACATCGAACCGCCCGTGAGTCCCAGTCCCAACATCGTCAGCTCATCGCGCCAACTGTCGGAAAACCATTTATGGCGTCCGCGCCACAATGAGAATCCCAACAGCAGGACGTAGGCGATGACAAATCGCAGTGTGAAAATCTGTGCAGGTGACAGTCCGTTGATTATCAGCAGCTTCGTCCACACGAACGTGGTGCCCCATATAGCCACTGTCAGGAATGCCACCAAATGATATATATGCGCCAACGAGAACTTTAATTTTTTAATTTTTTAATGATTTAATATTTTAATTCTTAGTTATCTCAATATCCCTTCTCACATTGTCGCGTATCTTGGTGAGATACTGTTTCATGCGGTCGGCATCCTTGTTGTCGATGATGTCGAGCAGTTCCTTCAGCTCGTCGCGAATCTGTGCCACCTGGTCGCTTGTGTAGGGGTTGAAGAGAATCTCCTGAAGGAGGTAGTCATCCTCGTTGAGCACTCCCTTGGCTATGCGCATGTGGCGCTTGAAGGTGGTGCCCGGGGCGTCCTGATGCTTCATGACGGCTGCGAACACGAAGGTGCTGACGAAGGGGATACTCAGGGAGTAAGCCACCGTGCGGTCGTGCTCCTCGAAGGTGTATTCATAGATGTTGAGACCGAGACGCTGATAGAGGTCCTTGAAGAAGATGCGTCCCATATAGTCGCCCTCGCTGATGATGATGGCATTCTCCTCGTGCAGCTGGTTGAGGTTGGCGAACGTGGGTCCGAACATGGGGTGTGTGCTGACATAGCGGAAGCCTGTGGAGTCGTAGTATTCCTTGAGGTTGGTCTTCACCGACGATATGTCGCTGATGATGCAATCCTTGGGCAGGTAGGGCAACACTTCCTTGAATGCCGGAATGGTGTATTTCACTGTGACGGCATTGATGACGAGTTCGGGAGCAAACTCCCTTACCTCGTCCAATGCCGTAAGTCTCTGGCAGTTATATGTAAACCTCATTCTCTTGGGGTCTTTCTCAAACACTGCCGTCTCGTGGTCAAAGCTAAGGAGGTCAAGGAAGAAACTTCCCATCTTACCTGCACCGAGTATCAAAATTTTCATTGCATTCAAATTTTAAAATTAAAGAATTAAAGAATTAAAGAATTAAAGTTCTTCTCTATCCTTTATTTTTTTCAAACCATTTACAAGAAGACCAATTATCACTCTCAAATCTTTATTTATAGAATCAAATTGTTCTTTTGTAATATAGTTTGTTTTTTGTAAAAGGGTAAGCCAGTATTTTGTTTCATTGGCTTCTTTTAGGGCAATATGTAATTTGGCGATAAAGTCAGCGGAGCTTTGGCTCATCTCACTTTCTGCAAGATTAGCCCCAATGCTTGTTCCGCTGCGCAATACCTGATTTGACAATACGTATTCCTTTTTTTGTGTACATAGGAACTTGTAAAGATTTACAATGCGAATTGCAAAATCCAAACTCAAATTTGCAACCAAATTATCCTTACCCATATTAATCGCAAACGAACTTTAATCCTTTAATATTTTAATATTTTAATTTCAACAAAATGACGCCCAAAGCGTCATTTGTTGATAATCTCCATCTGCTGGCGAACGCTCTCCTCGTGGATTTTCTCAAACACCTGTGAGACGAAATCGCTGTCCATACCGCAGAGGGCACCCTGGGCACCGCGCTTTTCGAGAATCTCGTTGTAGCGGGCAGCCTGAAGGATGGTCATGTTGTGCTCCTTCTTGTACTGACCGATTTCACGGCATACGCGCATACGCTTGGAGAGAAGGTCCATGAGCTGGTTGTCGAGGTCGTCAATCTGATGACGGAGCAGGGTGATGCTCTCGGTGGTGTTGGTCTCGCTGCGCACCACGAGCAGTGAGAGGATGTAGTCGAGCACATCGGGAGTGACCTGCTGCTTGGCATCGCTCCACGCACAGTCTGGATTGCAGTGGCTCTCGACGATGAGTCCGTCGAAACCGAGGTCCATGGCCTGCTGGCAGAGAGGTGCCACGAGTTCGCGGCGACCGCCGATGTGCGATGGGTCGCAGATGATGGGCAGGTCGGGTATGCGGCGGTGCAGTTCGATAGGAATCTGCCACATCGGCATGTTACGGTAAATCTTCTTGTCGTAGCTTGAGAAGCCGCGGTGGATGGCAGCCATCTTCTTGATGCCTGCCTGATTGATGCGCTCCATGGCTCCAATCCACAGTTCGAGGTCGGGATTGACGGGATTCTTTACGAATACAGGCACGTCGATGCCCTTGAGCGAGTCGGCAAGAGCCTGCATGGCAAAGGGGTTGGCGGTGGTGCGGGCACCTATCCAAAGGATGTCGATGCCATACTTCAGGGCAAGTTCGACGTGTTCGGGAGTGGCTACCTCGGTGGCCACGAGCATGCCGGTCTCCTTCTTCACCTGCTGCATCCATGGGAGAGCCTTCTCGCCATTACCCTCGAAACCACCTGGCTTGGTGCGTGGTTTCCATACACCTGCTCGGAACATGTGGCAACCTTTGGCTGCCAAGTCCTTAGCTGTTTTCATCACTTGCTCCTCTGTCTCGGCGGAGCATGGTCCTGCTATAACAAACGGGCGCTCGTTGTCACTGGGCAACGTAAGCTTTTCTAATTCTAATTCCATATGTGTCAAATTTTAAAATTTCCAATTTTCAAATTTAAATTAAAATATTAAAGTATTAAAATATTAAAGTTCTTATTCCCCCGCACATCATGCGAGAACGAACTACGTTTCTTTAATTCTTTAATTTCGGATTTCACTCTGTGCAATGCAGCGTCGAAGACGCGCTCATTTGCACAGAGCGAGATGCGGATATACCTTTCTCCCTTGGAGCCGAAGATGAATCCGGGGGTGATGAACACCCTTGCCTCGTGGAGCACACGCTCGGTGAGTTCCTCGCAGTTGGAATAGCTGTCGGGGATGCGTCCCCACAGGAACATTCCCACCTGATTGGGGTCGTAGGTGCATCCAAGCACATCCATTATCTGCTCGGCATACTTGCGGCGGCGGGCGTAGGTCTCGATGTTTGCCTCGCGGTGCCACTCCGCCTCGTTGGTGAGGGCGGCTGCGGCGGCAAGCTGGATGCCACAGAAGGTGCCGCTGTCGATATTGCTCTTAATCTTGAGTATCCACGAGATGAAGGTGGGATTGGTGGCGCACATGCCGACACGCCATCCCGGCATGTTATGACTCTTGGACATCGAGTTGAACTCGATACAACAGTCCTTGGCTCCCTCCACCTGCAACAGCGAAATGGGTTTCTCGTTGAGGATGAAGGAATAGGGATTGTCGTTGACCACCACAATGTTATGGCGGCGTGCGAAATCAACAAGACGCTCGTAGGTCTCCATGCGGGCATTACCACCTGTGGGCATGTTGGGATAGTTGGTCCACATGAGCTTTACCTTGGAGAGGTCCATCTTCTCCAACTGTTCGAAGTCAGGCTGCCATCCGTTGTCCTCCATGAGGTCGTAGTTCACCACCTTGGCGCCGAGAATCTTGCTCAGCGAGGTGTAGGTGGGATAGCCGGGGTTGGGCACGAGCACCTCCTCGCCGGGGTTTACGAAGGCGAGGGTTACATGCAGTATGCCCTCCTTTGAACCGATGAGTGGCTGAATCTCCTTGGCAGGGTCGAGTTCCACGCCATACCATCGCTTGTAGAATTCAGCCATGGCGTTGCGCAGTTCGGGAGTACCCATAGTGGGCTGATAGCCGTGGGTGTCGGGACGTCGTGCCACATCACACAATGTATCAATGGTTTTCTCTGAGGGCGGCATGTCGGGACTGCCGATTGCAAGACTGATAACGTCCTTGCCTTCGGCGTTCATCTGTGCCACCTCTTTCAGCTTTCTGCTGAAGTAATATTCGCTGACGAGCGAGAGTCTCTCAGCCGGTTGAATGCTATTTGGATTCATATTCACCTAATATTTTGAGTTCTTTTGTTAGCGGGATAATTGCGTCGATACTCTGGCGATAGCGAGTGAGATTGTCGTAGGTGACATCCACGTAGAACAGATACTCCCACTCATGACCAATGATAGGCAGCGACTGTATCTTCGTCAGATTTATCTTATAGAAAGTCAGGATGCTGAGCACCTGCGAGAGCGAACCCTCCTCATGAGGGAGCGAAAAGACGAGGCTCGACTTGTTGGTCTTCTCCAATGGGCGGAGGAAGTCGGCCTTCATAGGGTTGCAGGAGACGAGGAATCGCGTGAAGTTGTGCTTGTTGTCCTCGATATTGTCTTCGAGCACCTTCAGTCCGTAGAGCCTTGCCGCAGTGCTGCTGCAGATGGCAGCCCATCCCTGGCATTTGTAGCTGTTTTCGGAGATATACTGTGCCGAGCCTGCAGTGTCGTCGCTTTCAACCGCCTTGATTGAGGGATGCTTGGAAAGGAACTGGCGGCACTGCATGAGAGCCACGGGATGGGAATGAACCTCCTGTATGGTCTCCCACTCGTCGTCGGGCAGACAACAGATGCAATGGGAAATATGCAGCTTGTGCTCCCCCACTACACTGAGTCCCGAATCGCGGAGCAACTCGTAGTTGTGCAGGAGACTGCCCGCAATGGTGTTCTCGATTGCAGTCATTGCAATCACTGTGGGGTCTTTTCTCACATTCTCGAAGACGTCCTCGAATGTGTCGCAGCATATCAGCTGCAACTGTTCCCCCTCGAAGTATTGATGGGCAGCAATGTCGTGGAACGACCCGATTACTCCCTGTATTGCTATTCTTTTCATTATCTATATATAATCAACTTAAATTGACTTCGTCGAACTTCGTTTCTTTAATTTTTAAATTCTTTAATTACTCAAAAAGTCCCGCAACATTGGAAATGAAGCGGGACCTTTGAGTTTTTTATTTCTCTTGTCATAAGTTGAAATCTACACGCAACTTCCCGCTTCACAGTTCCCTGCAAAGTAAAAGTAAAAGCCGTAAAAGTATGCGAACTGATTCAAGCTCATAATTATTTTCTTTTTAAATGTTACTTACTTTTTAAATTTTTACGGTGCAAAAGTATAATATTTTTGCGAAATACACAAATATTTTTCTACTTTTTTTTGTTTTTCACCCTATTTTTCTTAAATACCAAGCGGATTGAGATTACTTATCCTACGTTTTGGGCGTTGCTCAACCCCTTTAGCGGTGAAGTCGCCACTGATTTCGGCAGCCATATCTGGTGCAATCTCCATCAGTCGGCGTGCATCCTCCTGCGCCCCTTGCTTGTCGCCCATACGCAACAGCAGTTCGCCCCGAAGTTTCAGTGCCTCGACATTTTCCGGCTCCTTAGTCAACTTCTCCGTGAGCAGTGCGAGAGCGACCACCAGGTTGCCACCCGCAATCATTTCATTTATATCTTCCATAAAGAACTTTAATTTTTTAATTCTTTAATCTCAGATGGAGAATATCAATTCTCCATCTGAAACAGCGGGTCTTCAGGCATAACCATTATTGGCTTCTGCTCG
>JALFIX010000047.1 GCA_022775105.1 Prevotella sp.
TTGTTGAGAAGCGCGAGATAACTGTTCCACGTCTCCTCATAACGTTCTTCTGCTGTTCTCATTGTTACCTTTTATTAAAAACGCGGCAAAGGTAAACAATTAATTTGGACGGTGCAATACGCCTTCGTGGAGACGCTTACATTCAGTCGCTATAAATGCGTCAAATGATGGTTTATATTTCTAAGCTTTTGTACTTAAAGTAGATTTTCCACTCAGTGAGTGGAAAATCTATGGATGCTTATGTTAGAAAGACATGAAAAGATATTAGTTGTCCGTCAATAAACATTTTTTATGTGAACCTTATTTGTTCATAATGGCATATTGAAAAAATCGATGTCCCCTCACATGTCCCCATTTGCAAAAAAATAAAAATAATTTTTGGTTAGTAAAAGTCTTGAAACAGAGAGATATAGCATTTCGGAGTTATGTCCCCTCCAAATTATGTCCCCTTTTGCGTTAAATCAGGGGACATGAAAAGCCATAATTTCCCCATAAGTGAGGCATACAACGAAAAGCCTGGACGAGATTCCTGGTATCGAAAGAGCCTTAGTACAAATAATGTGCTTTATTATATATTATTGTTTAATTAAATTTTGTAATTATGGCCAGATTAGACGGCATTTTTAAAAAGATGAAAGGTTCGGCAGGTAGCCTTACCTTCAAGCAAGTGAATGGACAGACGGTCGTTTCAGAAAAGGCGACCACAGTGAAGAACACCCGCACTTCGGGACAGCAGCGACAGCGTACCAAATGGAGTAACGTTGTACAGATGTACAAGGGAATCATGCCGCTCATCAACGGAGGCTTTGAGCAGAAAGCTTTGAGATGCAGTGATTATCAGATGTTCATGAAGGTGAACATGGCATACTCCAACATCTACCTGACTCGACAGGAGGTAGCAGGAGGCGGTTGCATTGCGGCACCCTATCAAATCACACAAGGCTCACTTCCGAGCATCGCGACTGTGGGTAAGGGCGAGCACGCCAAGACTGACATCTTCCTCGGTGGACTGGTGATTGACGAGAACACTACGGTGAAGGACTTCTCGCAGGCTGTGGTGAACAACAATGCCAACTACGACTACGAGGACCAGATCTCATTCTTCGTCGTGCTGCAGAAAGTGAATGCCGTGACAGGTATTCCATACTGCCAGTTTGCTGCCACCAACGTGATTCTCAACAGGACAAGCGAAATGAAGCTCTGGGACATCGTCAACAAGCACGGATTCACGACCTCATCGGATGGTTTCCTCATGCACGCAGAGGGCGAGGGAGCGGGTGCCTATGGCTGGGTTCACTCACGCAAGGGCAACGGCAAGACACTTGTAAGCACACAGGTGCTCATCGACAACAATGCAGAGATGTTGGCTGAGTACAGTGGTGACGAGGCTTACAGGCGCAGCGTGAAGACCTATGGCGGTGAGACGAGCACATTCCTTACTCCGGGAACGACCACCACGTCGGGTGCCACGGCTGCGACTCCGAGCGAGGAGGAAGACGGCAGCGGCTCTGGTGGAAGCGATGATTCAGGAAGCGGCTCCGGCGGCGGTGACGAAGAACTCCCACCCGTAATCGGCGGCGATGAGAACGGCGGCGAAGGCGATGACGAGGTAATCGACAACGGTGACGAGGTAATCGACGACGGTGACTTGGGTTAAGGTTGCCCCTCTGAAGGGGAGGAGAGGTCTGTCACTTAAGAAGATGTGGTATTACATTTAGATTATGTAGATACTATATTCGTTAGAGGTGACAGCCCTCTCCTCCTAATTTAAGGGGGAGTGAAGTTATCTTCATACTTTACTATGAACAATATTATTCAGAAAAACAAAAAAATATTTGGAGGATTGGAAATTTATTGGTTTTTTTGCAGCATGTTTTAAAGAAAAGATATAATCAATGGTGAAATCCACCGTTTCCACCTGTTCCGCAACTTCCGCAAGGGCTGGTGGTGGTGGTGGAAACTGGGGTGAAAATACTATAAATTGGGGACATGATTCGATAATGAAAGTTAAATAATTCTTGTTTTATGAAGAAATAGTTGTGAATGTTTGGTGGATTGTGGATATGTTCGTAACTTTGCGAACAAATTTTGAAATATGGCAAATAAGGATTATAGTATCAGACAGGAACAGTTGGCGAGATTCGCCAAGGCAATGGGACATCCCGCACGCATTGCCATCCTGCAGTTTCTTGCCAGGCAGGAGACTTGTTATTTCGGTGACATACATGAGGAACTTCCAATAGCCAAAGCCACTGTTTCCCAGCATCTAAAGGAGCTGAAGGAATCGGGACTTATTCAAGGCGAGGTGGAAGCTCCTAAGGTGAAGTACTGCATAAACCGCGACAACTGGCAACTTGCCAATGAGTTGTTCGGCGGGTTCTTCGCTCAATGTATCTGTAAGAAAGAAGGTTGTTGCTAAAGAATATTAAGGGGCATCCTGAGGTATGTCCCTTTATTAAGATACTATATGTTCGTAGTTTTGCGAATTACAAAATATAATATATATTACGAAATGAAAAGAAACTTATTATTCGTGGTGATGAGTCTGTTTGCCATGGTGGCATTGGCTCAGACCAAGGTGAAAGACCATGTGGAGGTGATGTACTTCCATGGTAAACAGCGGTGTGTGACGTGTATGGCAATAGAAAAGAATGCCCGTGAGGTGGTGGAAAAGGACTTTGCCAATGAGAAGAAGAGTGGCAAGGTGGTGTTCAAGGTGGTTGACATTTCAACCCCCGAAGGCGCAAAGATAGCCAAGGACTATCGTGTCACATGGTCGTCGCTCTTTGTCAACGGTTGGAAGAACGGCAAGGAGAAGCGTAACGACATGACGCAGTTTGCCTTCAAGAACGCCCGCAAGAATGCGGATGAGTTCAAGAAGGGGGTGAACGTGAAGATTAAGGAACTGATGAAATAAGGCTGAGCGATGGATATTCTGCAAACATGGCTTGAGGGGAGTGACGTGCCGGTGTTGACAGCTTTCATCTTAGGACTGCTCACGGCGGTAAGCCCCTGTCCGCTTGCCACCAACATCACTGCCATCGGCTTTATCAGCAAGGATATAGAAAGAAAGAACCGTACATTCATCTATGGTCTCCTCTATACCTTGGGGCGCATCGTGGCATACTCACTTCTTGGAGCCTTGCTCATTTGGATGCTGCGGAGGGGTATCGATACCTTCGACCTGCAATCTGAGGTTAGCCGTTGGGGAGAGTTGCTGCTGAGTCCTATGCTTATTGTCATGGGCCTGCTGATGTTGTTTGGCGACAGATTGCCATTGGCGCGTTTCGGTTTCAGTGCATCTGAGCGGAGCGAGAGGCTGCGTGGGGCATGGGGCAGTGTGCTGCTTGGCATACTGTTTGCCATGGCATTTTGTCCCACAAGCGGACTGTTCTATTTCGGCATGCTCATTCCCATGTCGGCATCAGCTGCAGTAGGCTATGCCCTGCCTGCCGTCTATGCCTTGGCTACGGGATTGCCCGTGGTGATAGTTGCATGGATAATTGCATATAGCATAGGGAATATCGCAGGCTTTTACCGAAAGATGCAGGTGTTCCAGAAGTGGTTCAACCGCTTGGTGGCTGCACTGTTCATCATCGTAGGATTATATTACGCATATACATTTTATATTTAAGCAATATGGAAAAGAAAGAAATCAAAGTGCTTGGTCATGGCTGCTCCAAGTGTAAGAAAACATTTGCAGTCGTAGAGAAAGTAGTGGAGTCAAATGGCGTGGATGCCGACCTCAGCAAGGTTGAGGACATCGAGGAAATCATGCGCTACAACATCATGTCAACACCTGCAATAGTCATTGACGGCAAGGTGGTGTTGAAAGGTAAGGTGCCTTCAGAGGCTGAGGTGAAGGCGATATTAAAGAGCCTCACCCCCGCCCCCTCTCCAATAGAGAGGGGAGATGATTAGTTTTAAAACTTCAGATTCTATTAGTTTATTTCGCTTCACATCCTCAAAAGCTATCTTGCTCCCCTCCCTTTTGGGGAGGGGTTGGGGGAGAGGCTTTTTATTATATAGGTAAATATGATTCAGAGTTTTGCCGATTGGCTTGTATATTCAATAATTGGATTGGACGGCACCACAGCCTTGGGCGGTGCCGTCAACTTCTTCGTCTATGACAGCATCAAGATTCTGATTTTGCTGTTTCTCATCAGCAGCATCATGGGCATTGTCAACGCTTATTTCCCCATCGAGCGACTGAGGAACTATCTCGTCAGTCATCGTCTCTATGGACTTCAATATCTGTTGGCGTCTGTCTTCGGGGCAATCACTCCGTTTTGCTCCTGCTCCTCCATTCCGCTGTTCATCGGCTTTGTCAAGGGTGGCATACCCCTTGGCGTGACGTTGGCATTCCTCATCACATCGCCTTTGGTCAACGAGGTGGCAGTTGCCATGTTCCTCGGTTCGTTCGGTGTGCAGGCAACGGTGATTTATGTCGTTAGCGGAATATTGCTTGGTTGCATTGGCGGCATCGTTTTGGGTCGCATGC
>JALFIX010000137.1 GCA_022775105.1 Prevotella sp.
AGGGGAACATACAGGAAAGGCATGAGGAATAAACGATAAGATATTCCACTCACCTGGATGTCAAGGGATGGAAGAAGCACTCGTGTCAGAACATAAAGACAACAGCCAGAGACAATCGGCCAACACGGAAAATGGAAAAGCGTGGTGAGCCTAAATGCTCTTGCAGGAATTCTTCGATGACAAGGTGGAAAGTTCTTTTATACTCAATAGATTTGAAAATTGGAACCAACCAGCATAAAGGAATTAACGGAAAACGAGATTATTCCCCCCGGCTGCATAAATGGAAATTTCGAATAATGTTCTTCTCAATGGCCAATACCACTCCGTCCCCAGAGATACAACAAGAAGTCTTGGCGTACAAGTAGAATTTTCAAAAATAATAAAAGATATATATTAATAAAAATACATTAAACTATGATTATAGACAAATTGGAGAATCTGGGATGCTATGAGCATCTCAACCCATACTTCCCGAAAATAATGTCTTTCCTGAAAGAGAACGACCTCACCAAAATGGAGAACGGGAAGCATCTGATTGACGGCACTGACTGTTTCGTGAACATTATGGACACAAAAGGCAAGACAAGAGAAGAGGCCGTCATGGAAACCCATATCAACATGCTCGACATACAGATTCCACTCGATGCTGACGAGATATACGGATATACACCGACTGCCAGCCTACCCGACGCGCCATATAACGCAGAGAAGGATGTGACAAAATATCCTGGAGTACAGGGTGAGAGCTTTGTCGTATGCCATCCGGGAATGATGGCAATCTTCCTGCCACAAGACGGACATCAGCCATGCATCGGAACAGCAGCGAATATCCATAAGGCAGTCATAAAAGTTCGTGTATGACAATTTGCTTCACGTCATATATTGCAGTAAATATTATCCCAAACAATTAGGGTGGGGGTATACATCATTTTCCCTTAGGAAAGTGAATCAAAATGGATACGGAACCTTTTTTCATGATATTGTCCCATTACCCCCATACGGTCAGGGGCTCTGAGGACAAATCTCCCGAGCTTAGCTCACCTACCCGTAGGCTTTGAATCACTGACCTGAGGTAATGTGATTTACCGAACACACCTGATAAACATAGGACACTTAAACCCAGCTAATTCCATGACAGTCAAGAAAACAAATGCGACAACCTGCAAGCAAAAGCAGGCAAAGGCGAAAGCGCCAAAAAAGCCAGCTGCACCAAAGCATATAGGCCTTGTCAAGAACGACAGATGGCTTGAGCCATACGAGGATGCTATACGAGGACGTCATGACCATGCCGTGTGGATGATCGACGAGCTGACAGCAAGAGGGAAGAAAACACTCTCAGAATTTGCCTCCGGACACCTATATTTTGGACTCCACCGCACAGCAAGAGGCGGATGGGTCTTCCGCGAGTGGGCTCCCAATGCCACAGAAATATACCTTATAGGCGACTTCAATAACTGGAAAGAGGACGAGCGGTATGCACTCAAGCGCATATCTGACAGCGGGAACTGGGAACTGAAGTTGCCAAAAACAGCCCTCCACCATGGAGACCTGTACAAGATGAAAGTGAAATGGACAGGAGGTGAGGGAGAGCGTATACCAGCATATGCGCGCCGCGTAATACAGGACGAGGTCACAAAAATCTTCTCAGCCCAAGTATGGGCTCCAGCCGAAGAGTACGTATGGAAGAAGAAAACTTTCCGCCCACAGAAAAACCCGCTATTCATCTACGAGTGCCATATCGGTATGGCACAGGACGCTGAGCGTGTAGGCACATACACCGAATTCAAGGACAATATCCTCCCGCGCATCGTCAAGGACGGATATAACTGCATACAGGTGATGGCTATACAGGAGCATCCTTATTACGGCTCGTTCGGCTACCATGTATCAAACTTTTTCGCCCCATCATCACGTTTCGGCACTCCAGAAGAGTTGAAGGCTCTCATTGACGCTGCACACGAGCAGGGTGTAGCTGTGATTATGGACCTTGTCCACTCTCATGCTGTAAAGAATGAGATAGAGGGCCTTGGGAATCTTGCCGGCGACCCTAACCAGTATTTCTATCCCGGCGCACGACGTGAGCACAACCAATGGGACTCACTTTGCTTTGACTATGGCAAAGGCGACGTCATGCACTTCCTGCTATCTAACTGCCGCTATTGGCTTGAGGAGTTCAAGTTCGACGGATTCCGGTTCGACGGTGTCACATCGATGCTATATTATAACCATGGCCTCGGACAGGATTTCGGCGGATATGGTGACTATTTCAACGGTGCGCAGGATGATAACGCCATATGCTATCTCGCCCTCGCCAACAAACTTATCCATGAGGTGAACAAGAACGCCATAACCATTGCAGAGGAAATGTCGGGCATGCCGGGACTCGCAGCGAGATTCGAGGATGGAGGACTGGGATTCGACTATCGTCTCGCAATGGGTATCCCTGACTATTGGATAAAGATGATCAAGGAGAAGAGAGATGAGGACTGGGGAGTCTTTGATATCTTCTGGAAAATGACAGACAGACGTAAGGACGAGAAAACAATATCATACGTCGAATCGCACGACCAGGCGCTTGTAGGAGACAAAACCGTCATCTTCCGTCTTATAGATGCCGATATGTACTGGCATTTCAAGAAAGGCGACGAGAACGATGTTGCCCACCGTGGCATAGCGCTACACAAGATGATACGCCTTGTGACATGTGCCACAATCAACGGCGGATACCTGAACTTCATGGGTAACGAGTTCGGACATCCGGAGTGGATCGACTTCCCGCGCGAAGGCAACGGCTGGAGCCATAAATACGCACGCCGCCAGTGGAACCTCGTCGACAATCCCGACCTCGATTACAAGTTCCTCGGCGACTTCGACCACGATATGCTGCAGACTCTGAAGCTCGAGAAGGACTTCCAGAAGACTCCGGTGCAGGAGATATGGCACAACGACGGCG
>JALFIX010000196.1 GCA_022775105.1 Prevotella sp.
GACCTGCCCGAGAAAATCTCCGACGAGGATTTCAACGAGGCAATCGTTGGTTGGATTAACAGCATAAACAAAACTATCAACTCACAGGGACGCAACGACGACGCTTACCGCAATATGGGAACCACACTTGTCGGGATGATGTTTTTTGAAGGAAGAACATATTGGATGAATTGTGGCGACAGCCGTATCTACCGTTTCCGCAACGGCGAGCTTGAGCAGTTGAGCACCGACCACTCTTTTGCCGGCATCTATGGCGAGATGAAAATTTCAAGCGCCATCACCAACTGTATAGGAGCAGGGTGCACCACCACGTTCATCGACTTGCAGGAGATAACAAATGACATATATCCGGGCGACGTGTTCCTGATTTGTTCCGACGGAATGACCGATATGGTGGATGACTGCCATATCGAGCGCCTGCTCGACATCGATTGCAACGCCAGCCAACTGTGCCATGCCGCCATCGATGCGGGAGGCTATGACAACTGTTCTGCTTGTATTGTAAAGATTGTATAAAAAATTAATATATTGAAATGCCACTTAGATTACCGGATAAATTGCCAGCCATCGAGCTGTTGAAAAAAGAAAATATCTTCGTGATGGACAATTCTCGTGCCACCACTCAGGATATCCGACCACTGAAGATCGTAATCCTCAATCTCATGCCACTGAAGATTACCACTGAGACTGACCTTATACGCCTGCTCTCAAACACTCCGCTGCAGATGGAGGTGAACTTTATGAAACTCAGGAGTCATACACCCAAAAACACGCCTATAGAGCACATGATGATGTTCTATCGTGACTTCGAGAAGATGAAGGATGAGAAGTTCGACGGGATGATTATCACTGGGGCACCTGTGGAGCAACTCGACTTTGAGCAGGTTAACTATTGGGACGAGATTTCCACCATATTCTCATGGGCGCGCACCCATGTCACTTCCACCTTATATATTTGTTGGGCTGCACAGGCAGGACTCTACTATCACTACGGCATACCGAAGTATTCACTCGACAAGAAGATGTTCGGCGTGTTCCGTCAGCACACACTGTGTCCCCAACTGCCCATCTTCCGTGGTTTCGACGACGTGTTCTATATGCCCCATAGCCGCCACACAGAGGTTCACAAGGAGGATATCCTTGCCAATCCCGAACTGACGCTCATTGCCGACTCGCCCGAGAACGGGGTCAGCATGGTCATGGCACGAGGGGGTAGGGAGTTCTTCATCACCGGTCACATGGAATATGCCTATAACACCCTCGACACCGAATATAAGCGCGATAAGGACATACGCGACGATGTTGACCTTCCCGTCAACTATTATCGTGATGACAATCCTGACAACGAACCGCTTGTCACTTGGCGTGCACATGCCAACCTTTTGTATCATAACTGGATAAATTACTATATCTATCAGGAGACACCCTACGATATCACAAAGATACAATAATGACACGACCACTTGAACTCCTTGCTCCTGCCCGCGACTTGGAATGTGGCAAGGCTGCCATCGACCATGGTGCGGATGCCGTGTATATCGGTGCCGATAGGTTCGGTGCCCGTGCTGCGGCAGGCAATTCTGTTGACGACATAGCCGAGTTGTGCCGATATGCCCACACGTTCCGTGCCAGGGTGTATGTCACGGTCAACACCATCATTTATGATAATGAGCTTGATGCCACCCGCCGCTTGCTCGCCTCGCTTGCCGATGCCGGAGTGGATGCCGTGCTTGTCCAGGATATGGCGGTGCTCGATATGCTTGGCGGATTGCCGATGGAGTGCCATGCCAGTACACAGACCGACAACCGCACTGCTGACAAGGTGCGGTGGCTTAAGTCGCTCGGTTTCAGTAGGGTAGTGCTGGCGCGAGAACTCTCCGTTGACGAGATACGCGAGATTCACCATTCTGTGCCTGATGTCGAACTGGAGGTGTTTGTCCATGGTGCCTTGTGCGTCAGCTATAGTGGCTTGTGCTATGCCTCGCAGTATTGTTTCGGTCGTTCTGCCAATAGGGGAGAGTGCGCACAGTTCTGCCGTTTGGCATTTGACATGGTGGATGCCGACGGAAAGGTGATGGAGAAGTCGCGCCATCTGTTGTCGCTGAAGGACATGAACCAAATTGACAACATCGAGGCACTTGCCGATGCCGGGGCGACATCCTTTAAGATTGAAGGCAGGCTGAAGGACATTGTGTATGTGAAGAATGTCACAGCGGCCTACAGTCAGCGTCTTGACGAACTTGTCTCGCGTTATCCCGACCGTTATCGCCGTGCGTCATTGGGCAGGTGTTCCTATACCTTCACCCCCAATCTCCACAAGACATTCAACCGTGGTTTCACTACATATTTTGCCTCTGGTCGCCGTCCTGACATCTCTTCTCCCGACACTCCCAAGGCTCTTGGTGAGTATGTGGGCAAGGTGAAGGAAATACGTGGCACCTGGTTTACCGTGGCAGGACTTTCTGCCTTTGCCAATGGCGACGGGTTGTGTTTTATGAATGATAAACGTCAACTTGAAGGATTTCGTGTCAACCGTGTGGAAAACAACAGGTTGTTCCCTCTTAATATGCCACAGGGATTACATCGTGGAACTGCGCTTTATCGCAACAACGACCAGGAGTTTGAGCGTCTCCTCGCCCGTCCTTCGTCAGAGCGTAGGATTCCTGTCCGTATGTCTCTCACAGCCTCTGCTGACAGGCTTAGTCTCTGTGCAGAGTGCATGGGATTCAGTGGCAAGTCGGAAATCTCCGGACTTGAACTTCAGACAGCCGAGAAACCCCAGCATGACAATATAGTGCGCCAGCTGACCAAACTTGGTGGTACCTCCTTCACATGCGATGAAGTGAATATACCTTCATCCTTCACCTTTTTCGTGCCGTCGAGTCTGTTGGCCCGACTGCGCCGTGATGCCGTTAGCAGTCTTGCTTCGGTCATTTCACAATCGGTAAAGCATATTAACACAACGTTCCCGTCCTCAGTGTCCCTTTCCAAGGGCTCTAAGACAGATGTCCCTCACGAATATCCCTCGCGCTTCACCTATTTATATAATATAGCCAATGCGTGTTCGCGTGATTTCTATTTGTCCCATGGTTTGCGTGATTTCTCAGCGGCTTTTGAGAAGTCAATGCCTTCCCAGGGCATAGTGATGCAGTGCCGTTATTGCCTTCGCTATGCCTTGGGCTATTGTGTCAGTCGTGGAGGCATACGTTCCCCGTTCCGTGAACCCTATTCTCTCGTGCTCCCCGACGGTCGCCGTTTCCGTCTTGAGTTTGATTGCAAGCATTGTCAGATGAATGTGTGCTATGATGGTGAAAAGTAGTCTTCGCTCGTTGTTATATGCAGTGGCAATGATAATTGCCTCCCAGTTGCTTGCATCATGTTATAAGCAGCAGTCGGTATTTTTCTCAGCTCCCCAACCCTATGGTCACAACTACAACTTTGTGGTCAAGACCGATTCCATGTCGCTCTTCGATAGTCCCGACACTATCATCGACTCCACAGTCGTGTATAAGGGCGACCAACTTGTCGTGGCAGAGATAAAGACCGTATCTGCTGATTCCATCGACAGCGTGTGGGTGAAGCTTGCCCGCGACCAGATGTCCCAGGGATGGCAGCGCGAGTGCGTTCTTCTTACTAATGTTGCCCCCGACGATCCCATATCCCAGTTTATCGATATGTTTTCCGACAATCACCTTTTGCTCTTCTTGGCATTGGTGGTAATTGTGACTGCCACTTACGGTCTTCGCAAACTGTATCGCCGTGATGCCTATTTGGTTCATTTTCACGACATAGACTCATTGCTTCCTGCCATTTTTGCCATACTTGTCGCCACTTCTGCCATGGTATATGCCACGATACAGAATTTTTCACCCGACAGTTGGCAACAATTCTATTTCCATCCCACGCTTAATCCTTTTTCCTTACCCCCTGTTTTGGGAGTCTTTGTTGTCCTTGTTTGGTCGATGATCATAACAGGTATTGCAACCGTGGAGGATGTAATCCGCCGTTTGCCTATTGACAGTGCTTTGCTCTATCTGCTTGGACTTGCTGCGGTATCTGCCGTTGACTATGTTGTTTTCAGTGTCCTCACTCTCTATTATGTTGGCTATGTCCTTTGGGTGGCTTACCTTTGTTTTGCATTTCATAGGCTGAGTCGTTCTCTTCATAGGTATGTTTGCGGGAATTGTGGTTCCAGGCTTAGAACTCTTGGCAAGTGTCCGCATTGTGGTACTGTAAATCAGTGAAATCATTGATATATTTAGGTTTAATCTATAGTTTTAAGTTTTTTTTGTATATGTTATGTTGCAGTTTGATTATTTATTAGTAATTTTGCAACCTGAAACATATTATGGTTATAAAATAATAGAAAATGAAGAAAGTCTTTTTGTTTTTCGGAGCTACAGTTCTCCTGCTTTTTAGTTCATGTCGTTCGACACTGCAGGAAGTAACTTATTTTCAGGATCTTGAAGTGAATCGTCCAGTCTCTGTCGATACTATAGGTACTATCCGTATGGAACCTGACGACCAGATATCCATCATAGTGACATGCAAGGATCCGGAGCTTACAGCCCTGTTCAATCTTGTTAGTCCGCAATATTACTTAGGTGGAGCCAATACTTCGTCAGCCTACAATCGCGTGTCATATTACACCGTCAGTCCTGATGGTTTCATCGATTTTCCTGTCATTGGAAAGGTACACGTGGCCGGACTCACCCGCGAGCAAGCTGCTGGGCGGGTTAAGGATCTGCTCGTCAAGTCGGGACAGATTACCAATCCTGTTGTTACAGTTGAGTTCGCTAACCTTACTTTCTCCGTCTTGGGTGAAGTGAAGTCTGCTGGCAAGTATAATATCACCCGTAACCGCACCACCATTCTCGATGCAATCAGTATGGCGGGCGACCTCACCATTACCGGTATCCGCGGTCCAATCTATCTCATACGTGAGAAAGATGGCAAGCGCATAACCTATAATGTTGACATCCGTAGCAAGGATATATTTAATTCACCTGCGTATTACATTAAGCAGAACGACGTTATCTACGTTCGTCCAAACAAGATGCGTTCGGGACAGTCAACCATTAACGATAACACATTCAGTAACGTCAGCTTTTGGGTTACGTTCTGCTCGTTCCTCACTTCCGTGGGAGTGTTGGTGTTCAAGTAATCTAATATGTGTTTTTTCAAGCATACATTAATTTAAAATAGACATTTTTATGGAAGAAAACATCTATTCTACAGAGGAAAGCATAAATCTCTCCGACATTATAAATATTTTCGTTTCGCGTTGGTACTGGTTTGTGTTGTCAGTATTTGTCGCTTTGGCGTTGGCATTCCTTTACTTGGCCCGTACTCCCTTCGTTTACACTCGTTATGCCGAAATACTCATCAAGGAGGACAAGAAGGGTGCGTCAGCCCTTTCGGCAAGTGATTTCTCAGATCTTGGACTGTTTTCATCCAATACTAATGTGTTGAATGAGGTGAAGACCATAGAGTCTCCGCAGTTGATGACTGAGGTGGTAAGACGTCTCCGTCTCAACGAGAACTATTCTGTGCGTGCAGGTCTCCGACGCGTTACATTGTACAACAAACAACCGGTGGAAGTGTATTTCAAGGGAGAACCGGCCACTACCTTCTCAATGTCTATCGAGCTGATTGACAAGGACAATTTCATAATCACCGATTTCTGTTCACCCAAGACTGAGACACGTGACAAGATTGAGAACCTGAGCTTTGAGGGTAAGATTGGTGTGGGCATCAAGACCCCGGTGGGAGTCATTGCCCTGTCGCGCTCAAAGAACTATAAGGACGATTTCATTGGCACTCCGTTCAAATATACCCATGGCGATGTCAACGACTATGCCGACATCTATGCCAAGAATCTTACGGTGGAGCTGAGCGAGAAAAAGTCTTCTATTGTAATTCTTAGTCTCAATGACGAATCGACCAAGCGTGCCGAGGATGTACTCAACACACTTATTACAGTGTATAACGAAAACTGGGTTAAGGACAAGAACCGTATCTCTGTCAGCACATCTAAGTTCATTAGCGAACGACTCCGCGTCATCGAGAGTGAGCTTGGAAATGTTGATGCCAATATATCTTCTTTCAAGAGTACCACTCTAGTTCCCGACCTTGAGGCTGCTTCCAGGATGTATATGCAGCAGTCTGCCGACAACAAGAAGGAGATTATGGGAATCTCCACACAACTGGCCACTGCCCAGTTCCTCCGCAATGAGCTGGCAAGCAAAGACATCAGTCAGCCGTTGCCTACCAACTCCGGCATCGACAACCAGGCAATAGAGATGCGCGTGGGAGAGTACAACAATGCTGTTCTCGACCGCAACCGTCTCTTGGCAAGCAGTAGTGAGAGCAATCCGCTTGTCCAGGATTTGAGCACTAAGCTCCACTCCCTCAAGCAGACCATTCTCCAGTCTGTTGACAACTACATTTCTTCTCTCCGCCAGCAGATGGGAGGCGCACAGCGTATGGATGCCATGGCAACCGGAAAGCTTGCCAGCGGACCTAACCAGGCCAAGTATCTCTTGTCTGTAGAGCGACAGCAGAAGGTGAAGGAGGCTCTTTATCTCTTCCTCCTTGAGAAGCGCGAGGAAAACGAGCTTTCACAGGCTTTCACCGCCTACAACACCCGTGTCATCACTGAGCCTCGAGGCAGTAAGATACCCACTTCTCCCAAAAAGATGATGATTCTCCTTGGAGCTTTCTTTGTCGGACTTCTCATTCCTGCGTTGATTTTATGGCAGCGTGAGAATATGAATACCAAGGTTAGGGGGCGTAAGGATCTTGAAGGTGTTGCCATCCCCCTCATTGGTGAGATTCCTCTATATGTCAAGCCCAAGACCTTGGCTGAAAAGGTAAAGTCTGTATTCATCAGGAAACCGAAGAAGAGCAGGCGAAGCAAGTCAATGAATGAACTCGTTATCTCTGAAGGCAGCCGCGATGTCATCAATGAGGCATTCCGCGTACTGCGTTCCAACCTCGACTTCATGTCTGATTCCAAGGACAACCGCAATGTCTTTGTCATGACATCGTTCAACCCGGGCTCCGGCAAGTCGTTCATCACCATGAACCTTGCTGTCTGCATGGCCATCAAGAACAAGAAGGTTCTCGTCATTGACGGTGACCTCCGCCATGCCTCTTCTTCAGCCTATGTGGGTTCACCCAAGAAGGGTCTCTCCGACTATCTTGGCGGCAAAATTGAACGCTTGTCAGACATTATTGTCAAGAAGGAAGGTGGCTATTCCCTCGATGTATTGCCTGTAGGCACCGTTCCGCCTAACCCCACGGAATTGCTTGAGAACGGCAAGCTCGGCGATATTGTCATGAACCTGCGCACTCAATATGATTACATCTTTATTGACTGTCCGCCTATTGACATCGTTGCTGACACTCAGATTATCGAGAAATATTCCGACCGCACTATCTTTATTATACGTGCCGGATTACTTGAGCGTTCTATGCTTGGCGAGCTGGGCGTTTTTTATAATAACAAGCGCTTCAAGAACCTTTCCCTTATTCTCAACGGTACTCTGTCTTCTGCTGGACGCTATAGTTACAAATACGGATACAAGTATGGGTATTATGGTTCGTCGTCATATTATGCAAGTGAAAATATGTAATTTAATTTGTTGATAATATATGAGAAATTTTAATGAACTGAAAATTGCCGTCGCCGGTACTGGCTACGTCGGTTTGAGTATTGCCACACTGCTCAGTCAGAACCACCAGGTCACTGCCGTGGATGTAATACCCGAAAAGGTGGAAAAGCTCAACAACAAGATATCTCCTATCCAGGACGAATATATTGAAAAGTACCTTGCCGGGAAGAATCTCAATCTCAGGGCTACACTCGACGGACGTGAGGCTTATAAGGATGCGGACTTCGTTGTCATCGCAGCCCCCACCAACTATGACCCTGTGAAGAATTTCTTTGACACTCATCATATTGAGGACGTGATAGACCTCGTCCTTGAGGTCAATCCCGATGCTGTCATGGTTATCAAGAGCACCATCCCCGTGGGCTATACCCGTAGCCTCTATGTGAAGTATGCCGCCAAGGGAGTCAAGCAGTTCAACCTGCTCTTCTCGCCCGAGTTCCTGCGCGAGAGCAAGGCTCTCTACGACAACCTCTATCCCAGCCGCATCATCGTCGGTTATCCCAAGCTCATCAACCGTGATGACTTCGCCGAGGAGAACGAGGCAATTCTCAAAGTCACCGACGTTGACAAGATGAAGGAAGCTGCCAAGACCTTTGCCGCTTTGCTGCATGAAGGTGCTCTCAAGGAGAACATCGACACTCTTTTCATGGGAATGAAGGAGGCAGAGGCGGTGAAACTCTTTGCCAACACCTATCTTGCGCTGCGTGTCAGCTATTTCAACGAGCTCGACACTTACGCCGAGATAAAGGGACTCGACACCAAGTCCATCATCAATGGCGTAGGTCTTGACCCGCGTATCGGCACCTACTATAACAACCCGTCCTTTGGCTATGGCGGTTACTGCCTGCCCAAGGACACCAAGCAGCTTCTTGCCAACTATAAGGATGTTCCTGAGAATCTCATTGAGGCTATTGTGGAGTCTAATCGTACACGTAAGGACTATATTGCCGATGCTGTTCTCCGCAAGGCTGGGTGGTATGGATATAGCGAAAACAGCGAGTATGGTCACTCCCCCAAGGGTGAGAAGGAAGGGGCTTGTACCGTTGGTATCTTCCGCCTGACGATGAAGAGCAATTCCGACAATTTCCGTCAGAGTGCCATACAGGGTATCATGAAGCGAGTGAAGGCCAAGGGTGCCAATGTCATCATCTACGAGCCTACACTGACTGACGGTGATACTTTCTTCGGCAGCCTTGTGGTCAACGACCTTGAGCGTTTCAAGTCGCTTTCCAATGCCATCATCGCCAACCGTTTCGACGAATGTCTCAGCGATGTAGAGGACAAGGTTTACACCCGCGACATTTTCCGCAGGGACTAATCCCCAAATCATAATATATTAGGATTGTGTAGATAAGGAAAACATAGTAACTTTGCACCCGTAATTTAGATTTTTGAACAATGGTACGAAAAACTCTGATTGCGGGTGCATTATTTGTCATCCCGTCTGTTTGCATCAACGCCATCGAGCGCGTTGATACCGCTAAGGTTTATGACCTCGACGAGGTCATTGTTGTAGCCCAGCCTAAGGAGAGCGTCAAGCTGAGAAAACAGCCGCTCTCAAGTATTGTTTTCACCGACAATGAGCTTAACACGCTAAATGTCAAGGATATGACTCATTTGGCATACTTTGTGCCCTCGATGTCCATTCCTGCCTACGGGTCAAGGCTCACTTCCTCCACTTACGTCAGGGGCATCGGAAGCCGTTCGGGAAATCCGGCCGTGGGAGTTTATTACGACAATATTCCCCTTGTAAACAAAAGTTCATTCAATCATCATTTCTATCAGATAGACCGTGTGGATGTGTTGCGCGGACCCCAGGGCACCCTCTATGGCGTCAACACCGAGGGAGGACTGATGCGCGTGTATTCCAAGAACCCCATGAGTTATCAGGGCACCGACATGCGCCTGTCCTTAGGCACCGGTATGCAGTCGGACGTGGAGATTGCCCATTATCACCGTCCCTCCGAGACCTTTGCCTTCTCCACAGCTGCCTTCTACAGTGGACAGAAAGGTTTCTTCGACAATACGTTCCTCAATGAGAAAGCCGACCTCAGCAATGAGTTTGGAGGCAAGACACGACTTGTATGGATGCCTACTAAAGAGTGGAACATCGACTTCACCACCGATTACCAGTATGTCAACCAGAACGGTTTCCCCTATGGCGAATATGATTCTGAGTCAAAACATTTCAACGAGCCGCAAACCACCTTCCTCAATGGCTACAAGCGTCAGATGGTAAACAGCGGATTGCATGTCACTTATGCTACTCCCTCGCTGCTGCTTGCTTCCACCACAAGCTATCAGTATCTGTACGACCAGATGGTGATGGACCAGGACTATCTGCCTGAGGACTATCTGCGCCTTGAGCAGCGTCAGAAGATGAACGCCCTGACGCAGGAGCTTTCTTTAAGGTCACGAGGAGTCGGTGTATGGAATCATGCTTCGGGAGTGTTCTTCAGCAAGGAATGGCTGAAGACCAACGGACCGGTGTATTTCGGTGAGGCGATGAACAGCAGGATACTTGGAAATATGGGTATGCCCGAGGCAATGGCAAGCATATTGAATATATCCGACAACAACGTGCCCGGAGTATTCCGTACACCACAGTGGAATGTGGGTGTTTATCATGAGTCAAATATCAGTGTCTTCGACCGCCTCACCCTCACCCTCGGACTTCGCTACGATTATCAGAAGGTAGCCATAGAGTATGCCTCCCGGTCGATGTTCACGCTCACCGGCAAGGGTATGATGATGATGCCGGGACAAGGGGGGCAGATGATTCAGATACCCGTTGACTTCACGAGCAAGTTCGTGTCGGATTTTACAGGTAAGACCGACAAGGGGTATAGCGAACTTCTGCCAAAATTCGCTCTCACCTGTGACCTTGGCAGCGGCAGCAACATTTATGCCGTGGTGAGCAAGGGATTCCGCGCTGGAGGATATAACATCCAGATGTTCTCCGACATATTCAGCAGTGAGCAGCGTGAGATAGGCAAGGGCTTTGCAGCCATGGCCAAGGGCGACATGACCGTGGAGCACACTGCCGAGGACTATCAGAGGGTGGAGGAGACCATCACTTATAAACCTGAGACCAGTTGGAACTACGAGCTTGGCACTCATCTCAACCTCTTTGGCGGAAAGCTTCATGCCGATGCCGCCGTGTATTATATGAGGGTGCGCGACTTGCAGCTTTCGGTGATGGCGGGGGATTATGGTTATGGCCGTCAAATGATCAATGCAGGACGCAGCAGCAGTTGCGGTGTTGAGTTGACATTGCGCGGCACGGCTATCGACAATCGCCTGACATGGGCAGCCACGTATGGCTATACTCATTCCCAACTTATTGATTACGAGGATAATCAGGTGCCGTTTATTCCTTCTCACACTTTCAGCGGAATGTTTGACTATCGTATAGGTAAGTTTACTTTAGGCATGAACGTTGCGGGCAATGGTGCGACATATTGGGATGCCGACAATGATTACCGTCAGGATATTTATGCCGTCCTTGGTGCCCATGCCATGGTGGATTTAGGTGTTGTAAAGCTAAATGTATGGGGCAGGAACCTCACCGGCACCAAGTACAACACGATGCTCGTCAACAGCAGCATCGACGGCACTAACCGCTCGTTTGCCCAGCAGGGCAACCCGTTGCAGGTAGGAGCCGATGTCATCCTTAACTTTTAAATGAAGAATGAAGAATGAAGAATGAAGAAACATCGTTCGGCGACCGAAGGGAAAGCCAATGGCTGCGCAAACCGAATGCAGAATGAAAAATGAAGAATAGCTGCGCCTAATATGAAAACCACGGAGAAACAGAGAATAAAACTCTGTCGCTCCGTGGCTCTTTAATTTTTTAATTCTTTAATTTTTTAATATCTTTAATTTCTTAAAAAAAAGAAATTAAAGAATCGTCTTCACTGCCTCCAGCATACCCATGCTCTGGATGATGTCGAGGTCGGCCTTTACCATGGCGTTGAGACCCTCAATCTTGTTGAGGTCCTCACCCCAGATGTCGGTAGCTCCGAGCACACCGTCAGCCACCTTCTGAGTGTCACCGGTAGCCCACAGGTTCTTCAGCAAGTCCATGATCTCCTGAGAGTCGTTGGGAACAATCTCCACACCGTCCTCACGCTTGCCACCCTTGTAGTAGGTGATGATGGCGGCGAGACCGAACACGAGTCCCTTGGGCAGCACACCCTTGCGCTCCAGGTAAGTCTTCACTCCTGGCAGGTCGCGTGCGCAGAACTTCGGGAATGAGTTCAGCATGATGCTTGTCACCTGATGGTCAACATACGGGTTGTCGAAACGCTCGAGCACGTCGCTTGCGAACTTCTCCAGTTCCTCCATCGGCAGGTCGAGAGTCTGCATCAGCTCCTCAAACTGCACCTTGTGGATATACTTCGAGATAACCTCGTGGTTGCATGCGTCGCGCACGATGTTCACACCGCTGAGGAATGCCACTGGCGAGAGCACTGTGTGCGGGCCGTTGAGCAATGTGACCTTGCGCTTGTGATAAGGCTCCTCTGAAGGCACGAAGAGAACATGCAGGCCGGCCTTGTCGGCTGGGAACTCCTTGGCTACAGACATTGGAGCCTCGATTACCCACAGGTGGAAAGTCTCAGCCTGTACCACGAGATTGTCGCGATAGCTGATCTTCTCCTGAATCTCGCCGATCTCCTTGCGCGGGAATCCGGGAACGATACGGTCAACGAGTGTTGCATATACGCCGCAGCTTTCGTCGAACCACTGCTTGAACTCCTTGGGCAACTGCCACAGTTCGATATACTTGTTGATGCAGTCCTTGAGCACGTGTCCGTTGAGGAAAATAAGCTCGCAGGGGAAGATGATGAGTCCCTTCGACGGGTCACCGTTGAAAGTCTGCCAGCGGCGATAGAGCAGCTGGACGAGCTTGCCGGGATAAGAGCTTGCGGGAGCGTCCTCCAGTTTGCAGGCGGGGTCAAAGGCAATACCTGCCTCGGTGGTGTTTGAGATTACGAATCGAATCTCGGGCTGGTCGGCGAGAGCCATGAACGCAGCGTTCTGGGTGTAGGGATTGAGGGCACGGCTGATGACGTCTATACGCTCGAGGGTGTTCACGGGTTTGCCGTTCTCACGACCCTGTAGGTTGACGTGGTAGAGACAGTCCTGTGCGTTGAGCCAGTCAACCATACCTTTCTCGATGGGCTGCACAACGACAACCGAACCGTTGAAGTCAGTCTTCTGGTTCATGTTCCAGATAATCCAATCTACGAATGCGCGGAGGAAGTTGCCTTCTCCGAACTGGATGACCTTTTCGGGCATCACGCTCTTTGGAGCGAATTGTTTGTTTAGTGGTTTCATATAAATGTTTTTTGAATTGTTTGTTTCAAGCAGATGTGCTTTTGACTGTTTTTTCGACTGCAAAGGTAGCAATTTTTTTGTAATGTTGTACAAAATATCGTATTATTTTTAACGTAAATGTTTACGATTATATATTATTAACACAGAGACACAAAGTCACAGAGTGTTTTCTTCTTCCTCTCTGTGTCTCTGTGCCTCTGTGTTCAAACAATCAATTTTCAGCTATTCTCTGGCATGAACAGCTGTTGATTCGGCTCTTCACCTTATCTACGTATGCGTCTATCACTGCCACAGCCACGATGTTCACCACCTCGCGTGTTGACGAACCGAAGTCGATGAAGTGGATGGGCTTGTTGAGACCCATCTGTATCGGGCCGATGATTTCCACGTCGGAGTTCATCACCTGCAGCATCTTGTATGACGAGCGGGCTGAGGTGAGGTTCGGGAATATCAATGTGTTCACGTCCTTGCCGTATAGCCTGCTGAACGGGTACATCTCGTCGCGCATCTCGCGGTTGAGGGCGAATCCTATCTGGATTTCTCCGTCAACGTCGAGGTCGGGACATTCCCTCTGGAGTCTTGCCACCGCGCGGCGCACCTTCTGTGTGCCCTCTGTGGCGTCAGAACCGAAGTTGCTGTGGCTTACCATTGCCACCACTGGCTTCTCGTTGAAGAAGCGCACAGCCGTTGCCGACAGTTTGGCAAGATCTACCAGCTTGTCCGTGTCGGGGTTGTTGTTGATGAGCGTGTCGGCGATGAACAGCGGTCCGCGCTGCGAGTTGATGATGTGCATGGTGCCGAAGTTCTGGTATTCGGGACGTATGCCGATTATCTCCTTTGCCACCTTGATGGTGTTCGAGTATTTGGTGTATAGACCGGTGATGAAGGCGTCAGCCTCGCCTGTCTCCACCATCATCATGCCGAAGTAGTTGCGCTCGAACATCTTGTCGTTGGCCTCCTGGTATGTATATCCGTCGCGCTGGCGCTTCTGGGTCAGTATCTTGGCGAAACGCTCGCGGCGCTCAGCCTCGTTGTCGTGGCGCAGGTTGATTATCTCTATGCCGTCGAGACTCAGTTCCAGTTCCTTGGCGAGCTTCACGATGCGCTCGTCGTTGCCCAAGAGGATGGGCTGGCAGATGCCCTCGGCCTTTGCCTGCACGGCAGCCTTGAGCATGGTGGGGTGGATACCCTCGGCGAACACGACCCTCTGCGGATGGCTGCGGGCGGTGTCGTAGAGCTTCTGTGTGAGCTTGGTCTCCTGTCCGAGCAACTCGCGCAGGCGGTTTTTGTATGCTGCCCAGTCCTTGATTTCCAATCGTGCCACACCGCTGTCGATGGCTGCCTTGGCAACTGCTGCCGACACCTCGGTGATGAGTCGTGGGTCAACTGGCTTCGGGATGAAGTAGTCGGGACCGAATGTGAGGTTGTTCACGTGATATACGTCGTTCACCACGTCGGGCACTGGCTGCTTGGCGAGGTCGGCGATGGCATGCACGGCTGCCAACTTCATCTCCTCGTTGATGGCTGTGGCGTGAACGTCGAGCGCACCGCGGAAGATGTATGGGAAACCGATGACGTTGTTTATCTGGTTGGGATAGTCCGAACGGCCTGTTGACATCAGCACGTCGGGACGGCTGTCCATGGCGTCCTCATAGCTTATTTCGGGCACTGGGTTGGCGAGGGCGAACACGATGGGCTGGTCGGCCATCGAGCGCACCATGTCCTTGGTGAGCACGTTGCCCTTGGATAGTCCGACGAACACGTCGGCTCCTTTCACTGCCTCTTCCAGTGTGTGCACGTCGCGGCGGTCGGTGGCGAAGTATTTCTTCTGCTCCGTCAGGTTGGGGCGGTCGCTTGTGATCACACCCTTTGAGTCGAGCATGAGGATGTTCTCGCGCTTGGCGCCGAGGGCCTCATACAGCTTGGTGCATGAGATGGCTGCGGCGCCTGCACCGTTCACCACGATTCTCACCTTTGCGATATCCTTGCCGTTCACCTCCAGTGCGTTCTTCAGTCCGGCTGCCGAGATGATGGCAGTGCCGTGCTGGTCGTCGTGCATCACGGGAATGTCGAGCGTGCGCTTGAGTCTCTCTTCGATATAGAAACACTCGGGAGCCTTGATGTCCTCAAGGTTGATACCGCCGAATGTCGGGGCAATCTTCTCCACTGCCTCGCAGAACTTCTCGGGGTCTTTCTCGTCAACCTCGATGTCGAACACGTCGATACCACCGTAAATCTTGAACAACAATCCTTTACCTTCCATAACCGGCTTGCCGCTCATTGCGCCTATGTCGCCCAGTCCGAGCACTGCGGTGCCGTTGCTGATAACAGCCACCAAGTTGCCCTTGTCGGTGTATTTGTATGCATCGTCGGGATTCTGCTGAATCTCGAGACAGGGGTAAGCCACGCCGGGAGAGTAGGCGAGACTGAGGTCTGTTTGTGTACGATAAGCCTTGGTGGGCTTCACTTCGATTTTACCGGGTCTGCCGTTCTCGTGATATTCGAGGGCAGCCTCTTTTGTGATTTTTACCATAACTATACTATATATTTTTCTTGTTGTATTCTTGCATAATGTTTCAAAATCGAGCGCAAAGTTACTAAAAAATGCTCAGATACAACAACTTTTTAGTGTTTTTTTGCGATAAAATGCGATAACGATTACGTTGGATGCAAGTTTTATGAAAAATAATTCATAAAAGTTTTGTTTTCTCAATTATTATTAATACTTTTGCACCCCAAAATTCGTAATGTTAGAAAAAGATAAAGAATGAATCAGGTAACGAGAACGTTCGTGTTGGTGGGACTGACGGTTGTCATATTGCTTGCGATGCACTTCCTGCCTACATTATATATAAAAGATGTGGAGCTGCGGCGCGTGAATGTGCTCAGCGACATATTGCCCGAGGTGTATCGCGAGCGCGACGCTATCGACGTGATTCCGTCGGTGCCGATGCCGAAAATGGCAGTACATTCCGATACCACTGCCAATGTCTGGCAAGTGGCTGCTGCCGCTGATTCTGTGGTGGCTCCCGACTCTGTTCCATCTCGTTTTCCGGTGCGCACATCATCGGCAATACTGGATTTCTCCGAAGGCGCACCCGGGGGAATGGGGCATTTCTATCATGCTCTCGACAATATATCCTCGCTCGGACGCCCCTTGCGCATTGCCTATTATGGCGACTCGTTCATCGAGGGCGACGTGATGACGTGCGACCTTCGCGAGATGCTTCAGGCGCGCTATGGCGGCAATGGAGTGGGGTGGGTGGATTGTGTTGACAAACTCAACGGATTCCGCCGCACTGTCAAGGTTAAGTCCCACGCTCTCAGTGCCCACGAGGTTGTCGAGAAACCTTTCCTTCATTCTCTCGAAGGCATATCCCAGCGATATTTTGGGGTGGCTGACGGGGCATCGCTCTCGGTGTCTTCCACCGCCTACAAGTCTCATGCCTCGTCGTGGCAGACTGCCACGCTCTATATGCGTGCCCAGGGTGGGATGTCGGTGGTGCATAACGGCGACTCGGTGTATGTCAGTCCGTCGCAGTCGGTTCAGACCATTGTCACACCCTCGCGCGGTAAGCGCTCGGTGGATTACCGTTTCTCATCCGTGTCGGGCGTGAACCATCTCTTCGGTGTGGCAATGGAGTCTAATGGCGGTGTGATTCTCGACAATTTCAGTATGCGTGGCTCGGCTGGCTTCACCCTTGCCAACATCCCCGACCAGACGCTTGCCGACTTCGCGCGTCTTCGCCCCTACGACCTCATCATCATCCACTTCGGTCTGAACGTGGCGAGCGACAAGGCTCATGCCGCCAACTACAAGGCATACATCCGTCGTATGCAGCAGGCGATAGAACATCTGCGCAAGGCATATCCCGAGGCGTCGGTGCTCGTGGTTAGCATCCCCGACCGCGACCAGCGCACCGATGCGGGCATCATGACGATGAAGGGCGTGGAGTCGCTCGTGGCTTACCAGCAGATTCTCGCCGCCAACTGTCATGTCTCCTTCTTCAACCTCTTCAATGCCATGGGCGGCAGGGAGAGCATGAAGGTCCTTGTCGAGAAAGGCTGGGCCAACAAGGATTACGCCCATCTCAGTTTCCGTGGAGGGCGGTATATGGCGGAGATAATTTTCAAGGCATTGACGGATAGTTGATTAAGTTTGACAAAAGATATGATTGACCTTATAATAAAAGAATTCACTTATAACCCTGCTGAGCCTCTCATCTTCAGCAGCGGCCTGTTTTTGTTCCTGTTCCTCGGCTTCTCGCTCGTCTATGCGATGCTGCAGCACAGGCTCACGGCGCGACTGCTGTTCGTAACGGCGTTCTCATATTATTTCTATTACAAGAGCAGCGGACTGTATTTCGGTCTGCTTGCCTTGGTCACGCTCTCCGACTATATCCTCGCCGCCGGTATCGGCGGATGGCGCAAGAGACATCCCGACGGGAGGTATAACTTTGTCTCTCTCCTGCTGCTTGCACTGAGCATTGTCATCGACCTCTCGCTGCTCGGATATTTCAAATACACCAACTTCTTCGGCGAGATATGGGCGCAACTCATTGGAGGCAATTTCCAGCCCCAGGACATCTTCCTTCCCGTGGGCATCAGCTTCTTCACCTTCCAGAGCCTGAGCTACACCATCGACGTATATCGTGGTGAACTGAAACCTCTCGGCTCGCTGCTCGACTATGCCTTCTATGTGTCGTTCTTCCCCCAGCTCGTGGCTGGTCCCATCGTCAGGGCGCGCGACTTTGCACCGCAGATACGCCGACCCTTGCAGGTCACCGACGAGATGTTTGCCCGTGGAGTCTTCTTCATCGCCATCGGACTGTTCAAGAAGGCTGTCATCAGCGACTATATCTCTTTGAATTTCGTTGACCGCATCTTCGACAATCCCTCGCTCTACAGCGGCTTGGAGAACCTGCTCGGCATCTATGGCTATGCCATGCAGATCTATTGCGACTTCAGTGGCTACAGCGATATGGCGATAGGCATAGCGTTGCTCTTGGGATTTCATTTCCCGATGAACTTCCGCTCGCCATACGCCAGCGAGAGCATCACCGACTTCTGGCGTCGCTGGCATATCTCGCTCTCGTCGTGGATTCGCGACTATATCTACATCTCTCTCGGCGGCAACCGCAAGGGTAGGGTGCGCACATACGTCAACCTTATTGTCACCATGCTCCTCGGAGGATTGTGGCATGGTGCGAGTCTCAACTTCGTCTTTTGGGGAGGCATTCACGGCGTCGCGCTCGCCGTTCATAAGTTTGTGCGCAAGCATGTCTTCGGGCATGGCAGGAGATATACCTCCGGGGGCGTGCGCCAGGACTATACCTCCAAGGGTTTACGCCGCATAGGCGCAACAGTTTTGACGTTCCATTTTGTATGTCTTGCCTGGGTGTTCTTCCGCAACTCCACCTTCGCGGGCAGTCTGACGATGCTCTCGCGCATCATCACCGACTTCCACGCCGAGCTATTGCCTCAGGTGCTTGCGGGTTATCCCTGGGTGTTCGGCATCATGCTCTTCGGCTATGTCACCCATTACCTGCCCGAGTCCATCGACCGCCTGTGCATCACCGTCTTGCGCAAGGGCACGGTGATAACCTCGGCGATAGTCCTCTCCTTTGTCATCTTCCTGGTCATTCAGACCAAGAGCAGCACCATCCAGCCCTTCATCTACTTCCAGTTCTGACAACATAGCCCACATAGTATTCAAAAATTTCTACCAATAATTGCTTTAGGATTATTTTTATCACCTTATTAACTATTTTTATCTATTTATTTTCTTTTGTTAGCGGAAATTATTATAACTTTGCAGCCGAATACGAAAGTGAATAATGTAATATCGTTGATAAACGTATATTTCGCCAACTTCAAGGCAACTTTTATAAGTTATTGATTACTAAAGGGTTGTCTCTGGAGGTGGGACTTGGAAATACGTCCTTTTCACAAATTAACGTCAATTATGGATACCAAAAAGGAATGGTTTGTAATGCGCGACCTTCACAGGGGTCACCGCGCGGTGCTGTCCTACCAGGATCTCGCCAACAAGGGCTACGAGACCTATACCCCCACAATAAAGACACTGTCGAAGGACAAGGGCGGCAAGACCGTTGTCGTCGAGCGTCCCTACCTGCCCGACCTGTTCTTCCTGAAGTCGGAGCGTGTCGAGCTTAACGACCTGACCACCTTCTCCAAGGGAAAGTTCCAGTTCCGCTACCAGTACGGCGTGCATCCCGCCACCCCCATGGTGGTGCCCGACAAGCAGATGGACAACTTCATCCGCGCCAACCAGAACTCCGACGAGACCAAGTTTCTCAATGTCAGCGAGATTCCCCCAAGCGCGCGCAACCGTCCCATCCGCATCCTGAGCGGTCCTCTCGAGGGGGTTGAGGGCATGCTTATGGGAGTGCGCGGCTCCAAGCGCAAGCGCCTCGTCATCGAGCTTCCCCACTTCCTCGCCATCAGCGTGAACATAGAAGACGAGTACGTCCAGCTCACGGATTGACTCCACCATTTTTAAAACTTTGTCCCTTTGTATCTTTGTGTTTAAAATCTAAAAAAAACATAAGAAATGAAAATCTGCAAACTTCTCACCCTCTCCCTTGCACTGCTTGCAGTAGTGTCGTGCTCTACGCCCAAGGGAATCACCTACTTCCAGGACCTCAAGCCTGGAGTGTCAGAGCTTACCGTCACCGACCCCGTGGAGATCACGGTGCGACCCAAGGACAAACTCTTCATCCTGGTAAACGCACAGGATCCCAAGCTCACAAACATGTTCAACCTCCCCATCATGTCCCAACAAGTGGGACAGGAGAGTACCGGCAGTAGCGGCACAAACCGCGGCGTCTCGGGCTACACCATCGACACCGACGGCTACATCAACTTCCCCGTCGTGGGCAAGGTGAAAGTGGCGGGCATGACCCGCGAGCAGATCGCCGACCACCTCACCAAGCTTCTCAAGGACAAGGAGCTCATCAAGGACCCCGTGGTCACCGTCGAGTTCATGAACCTCGGCATCACCGTCATGGGCGAGGTCAACCGTCCCGGCCGCATCAACATCGACCGCGACAACATGACCATCCTCGACGCCCTGAGCGAGGCTGGCGACCTCACCATCTTCGGCAAACGCGAAAAAGTGCTCGTCCTGCGACAGGAGAACGGCAAGCAGCACGTCTATGGCGTCAACCTCTGCTCCGCCGACCATATCTACACCTCGCCCGTGTATTACCTCCAGCAGAACGACGTGGTGTATGTGGAGGCCAACGACACCAAGCTGCGCCAATCCACCGTCAACGGCAACACCATACGCTCCACCTCCTTCTGGATATCCCTCGCCTCGCTCATAACGTCAATAGCAGTACTCATTGTTAAATAAGCTGATATATGGCACCCGTACAAAACAACAACAACAAAATACAGCAGCAGAACACTCAGGACTCCATCCGCATTCAGGAGCTGCTGTTCCTCTGCCTTGCCAAGTGGCATTGGTTCGTGATCTCACTCATCGTCTGCATGGGCGTGGCGGTGGCATACCTGCTGCGCACGCCGCCGGTATATACTCGCACTGCCTCCATCCTCATCAAGGAAAGCTCCAAGGGCAAGTCCGTGTCCACCGACATGGAGTTCAACGAGCTCGGCATGTTCACCACCAAGAGCAAGGTCAACAACGAGATGGGCATGTTCAAGTCGCCCGACCTCATGCGCGAGGTGGTCACAAGGCTCCACCTCGACATGAACTACCTCGTTGACGGACGCTTCCACAAGAACACCATCTACGGCGACCAGCTGCCCGTGACCGTCACCCTCGCCGACTATCCCGACCAGCAGTCGGCTTCGTTCCGCCTGCGCCTCTCCGCCGACGGCAGCTACACCCTCACCGATCTTGTCCGCAACGGCGAGCCGCTCCCCAACCATGTCAAGGGACGCCTGGGCACACCCGCCACAAGCCCATTTGGCAAGCTCATCGTCAGCGCCACCGCCCACTACACCAAGGGCGAGGAGGCCGACATCCACGTCAGCCGCTCCACGCTGAAGGCAGCTGTCACCAACGCCGCGTCGCGCCTCACCGTTGAGCTGAGCGACAAGAACGCCGACATCATCACCCTCTCCTTCCTGGACGTGAGCATACAGCGCGCCGAGGACGTGCTCAGCACCCTCATCGCAGTGTATAACGAGAGCTGGGTGAAGGACAAGAACCAGATAGCAGTCAGCACCAGCATGTTCATCAACGAGCGTCTTGGAGTCATCGAAGGCGAGCTGGGCAACGTCGATAACGACATCTCCTCCTACAAGAGCCAGCACCTGCTGCCCGACGTGCAGGCAGCCGCCAACATGTACATGGCACAGGCGAGCGAGGCAGAGTCGGCCATCAAGGACCTCAACAACCAGGTCTATATGGCGCGCTACATCCGCAACTACCTCACCGGCGAGAGCAACCGCTTCCAGCTGCTGCCCGCCAACTCGGGCATCAGCAACGCCAACATAGGCTCACAGATCACCGAGTACAACAACCAGCTTCTCGAGCGCAACAACCTCGTCTCCAAGAGTAGCGAGAAGAACCCCCTCGTCGTTGACATGGACGCCTCACTGGCATCCATGCGCAAGGCCCTCGTGTCGTCCATCGACAACGAGCTTGTAGCCCTCAACGCCCAGATAAAGAGCCAGCAGAGCTTCGGCGGCCAGGCCACCTCGCAGATAGCCTCCAACCCCAAGCAGGCCAAGTACCTGCTCAGCGTCGAGCGCCAGCAGAAGGTCAAGGAGTCGCTCTACCTCTACCTGCTGCAGAAGCGCGAGGAGAACGAGCTGTCGCAGGCTTTCACAGCCTACAACACCCGCGTCATCTCCAAGCCCGACGGCAGCATGGTGCCCACCGCTCCCGTGCGCAACAACATCCTGCTCATAGCCTTCGCCCTCGGACTGTGCATACCCGTGGGCATCATCGTCATACGCGAGAACACCAACACCGTGGTGCGCGGCAAGAAGGACCTCGACGGCATCAACGTGCCCGTCATCGGCGAGATACCACAGTACTTCACCATGCAGAAGCGCTGGCTCGTTAACCGCAGGGTGAAGCCCGGCAAGAAGGCCATCGTGGTGAGCGAGGGCAGCCGCGACGTCATCAACGAGGCGTTCCGCGTGCTGCGCTCCAACATGGACTTCATGACAGCATCGCAGAAAGACCAGAACGTGCTTGTCATGACCTCATTCAACCCCGGTAGCGGAAAGTCGTTCCTCGCCATGAACCTCGCCGTGAGCTTCGCCATCAAGAACAAGCGCGTGCTGCTCATCGACGGCGACCTGCGCCACGGCTCCACATCTTCTTATGTAGGCTCGCCCAAGGCGGGACTGAGCGACTATCTCAACGGCATCAGCGACGACTGGCGCAAGCTGGTGGTCACCTCAGAGGTCAACCCCAACCTCCACATCTTCCCCATAGGTAAGGTGCCCCCCAACCCCACCGAGCTGCTTGAGAACGGCAGGTTGGAAGGACTTATTGCCCAGGTGCGCGGCGAGTTCGACTACGTCTTTATCGACTGCCCGCCCATCGACATCGTTGCCGACGCCCAGATCTTGGAGAAGGCTGCCGACCGCACGCTCTTCGTCATACGCGCCGGACTGCTCGACCGCTCCATGCTCCCCGAGCTGGAGAAGATATACAACGAGAAGCGTTTCAAGAACCTCTCCGTGATCCTCAACGGCACCGAGAGCGCTGGCGGACGCTACAGCTATCGCTACGGCTACCGTTACGGCTACCGTTACGGCTACCGCTACGGTTACCGCTACGGCTACGGACATGGCTCCTACTACAATTCAAAGTAGAAGAACAATGAATACATTCCACAAGTTATGCAACTGGTATTTCTCCAGGAAGGCGCTGCCCTACTGGTGCATACTCGTCATCGACTGCGCGTCGGTTTACCTGTCGGGTTTGGTTGTGTTCTACATCCAGAACGGCGGGCTGTCGGTGGCGCAGCATTTCTGGCGGCTCACGCTCGGCATGCTGCTGTGCCTGGCCGTCTATGTGGCGTCATTCGTCCTGTTCCACACGTTCAGGGGGGTGATGCGCTATTCCTCCTTCGTCGATCTGCACAGGGTCGTTTACTCCACCCTGGCAGCCACGGCGGGAGTGTGCCTGCTCCACCAGCTGCAGGTGTATGCCGGACTGACGCCATACCTCCTGATACCGCGCGCCGAGAGCGCGTTCCTCATCTTCGTCCTCACCACGTGCCTGCTCTGCGGCACGAGGGTTGTGGTCAAGTCGCTCCACGACACCTACAGGGGTGCCGACACTGTCAGGCGGGTCTTCGTCTATGGCTGCATGGAGGGCGGCGTGGCCCTTGCCAAGAGCATACGTGCCGAGGTGCCCGCAAGGTTCAAGCTGTGCGGCTTCGTCTCCGACAAGCCGAAGTCAGGCGGCATGTGGCTCTTGGGTGTGAAGGTGTATGAGGACAATGACAACCTGCTGGATGTCATCAGGGACAAGCATATCTCCGTCGTCCTGGTGTCACCGCTGATGACGGAGGCGTTCACCAAGCGCACCGCCCTCATCGACGGGCTTGTCAACGCTGGCGTGAAGATAATGATGATGCCGCCCGCCGAGGAGTGGGACGGCAAGAGCGACCTCTCCCACCGCCAGCTGCACGAGGTCGATATCGAGGAGCTCCTGCCCCGCGAGAAGATAGAAGTCGATATGGACGCCATCGGCGCCATGCTGAGGGGCAAGCGAATCCTCATCACTGGAGCCGCCGGCTCCATCGGCTCTGAGATGTCGCGCCAGGTGGCTAAGTTCAAGCCCTCCGAGCTTGTGCTTGTTGACCAGGCTGAGACTCCCATGCACGACGTGCGCCTGTACATGGCCCGCAACCACGGCGACCTCAAGGTATCGACCATCGTGGGCAGCATCACCAACAAGGAGCAGATGGAGTGCTTGTTCAGCAGTTTCAGGCCTGAATATGTCTTCCACGCCGCAGCCTACAAGCACGTGCCCATGATGGAGGACAACCCCGCCATGGCAGTGCAGAACAACGTCTATGGCACGAGGGTGATTGCCGACCTCGCAGTAAAGTACGGCACGAGGAAGTTCGTCATGATATCCACCGACAAGGCGGTCAACCCCACCAATGTCATGGGCTGTTCCAAGCGCATCTGCGAGATATACTGCCAGTCGCTCGACGCCCACCAGGACACCACCCAGTTCATCACCACCCGCTTCGGCAACGTGCTTGGCTCCAACGGCTCCGTCATCCCCATCTTCAAGGAGCAGATAAGGAAGGGCGGTCCCGTCACGGTCACCCATCCTGACATCATCCGTTTCTTCATGCTCATCCCCGAGGCGTGCCGTCTCGTGCTTGAGGCTGGCACCATGGGCAACGGCGGCGAGATATTCGTCTTCGACATGGGCGAGCCTGTGAAGATTGTCGATTTGGCAAAGCGAATGATAAGGCTCTCTGGAGCCAAGGACATAGAAATAAAGTTCTCTGGCTTGCGTGAGGGAGAGAAGCTATATGAGGAAGTCCTCAACGACGCCGAGCAGACCAAGCCCACGGTGCATCCCAAGATAAAGGTAGCCTCCGTGCGTGAATATCCCTACGATCTTGCCCTGAAGAACGAGATAGAGCTTCACGACCTCTCCAAGACTTTCGACGACATGGCGATAGTCAGGAAGATGAAGGAAATAGTCCCCGAATACAAGAGCAAGGTCTCAAAATACGAAGTGCTGGACAAGTGACGTTTCAAAAACATGTTTATTGAGTTATGACTAAGGAAGAGATTTTGAAATTGAAGGCTGTTGTCTTATACATATTAGACAAGAGTGGCGAGATGGATTTTATTCATCTCTTTAAGATTCTGTATTTTGCCGAACGAAAGCAATATGCAGAATATGGACAGCATTTGGTGCATGATTCATTCACAATCACCATCCCAATATGGAGTTGGTTTCAGATGCCCTCACGTCGGGAAGCGGAGAGTGTCATTATATGCTAAAGGCAGTTGAAAAGCCCGACATGGAAGAGCTGAGCGAGGCAGAAATAGAAGCAATAGATAATGCATACAATGAGAATGTAAACAAGAACATCAATCAGCTCTCATCTGATTCTCATGACTTGGCATGGAATGAGGCTTGGGACAGGAGTCATAACTCCCCCATGGATTCCCTTATGATTGCCAAAGCTGGTGGAGCCTCAGATGACTTCATTGCTTATTTAAAGGAATGTGAAGCGTTGGATTCATTTATAAAAGGATAATAATATGAATTCTTCTTTAGCAGACAGACTTTCCAAAACCAAAATTGCAGATCTGATTTCTGATTGACACAAACATAAACCCGTCTATTCCTGAAGCCCGAAAGCAGAAACACTACAAGTTATTATCCTGTAAATATGACTTTTTGGAAGGTATGGACAGGTTTGTAGATTGTTCGGATTTCAAAGTTATTCAAAAAGAGAGGTTTTCTGCCCTTTTTTCTGCAAAGAAGTCTATAGCCAAGATAAATATAGAGGATATTGCTAAAATAAAGTCAGAAGCAATAACTTATCGAAACGCAAACAGAAAACTTCTGCGTCGTTTCGGATTGATATAGCAATCAGCAATCAATAATCAGTCATCAATAATCAGCAATCAGTCATCAATCGTTGTCACATCTATAATAAAGAATAACCGATGTCCTACCAAAATAAATACAATTGGAAGCGGAAGCAGCCTGCCACTCCTCCTAAGCCAAAGAAGGAACGCAAACTTGCATCTCTTTTAAGCGAAGAGCAAAAGCAGAATGCCAATATTCAGGACTTAGCCTATGACTTTGCATGCAGGATTATTCGTCTTTACCAGTATTTGACAGAAGACTCGGGATACAAGGAATACATTATGAGCAAGCAGGTCTTCCGTAGTGGCACAAGCATAGGTGCCAACGTACGAGAAGCCCAGCACGCTCAGTCAGATGCAGACTTCCTTTCCAAGATGCAAATATCACTCAAAGAGTGCAATGAAACTGACTATTGGTTACAGTTATTGCATGATAATGGTTATCTGAACGATGTGCAGTTCGACTCTATAAACACAGATAGAATCCGCATCCACAAGCTCCTCAACGCCATCGTCTCCACGACAAGGCGCAAAATAGGCAAATAATCATCAATCAGTCATCAGCAATCAATAATCAGTAATCAGTAATCAGCAATCAATAATCATTCATCAGCAATCAATCATCAGTCATCAATAATCAAATCTGCATTTTTTTTCACGATTTCCTTGCGTAAATACCGAAAATTTCGTATTTTTGCACCGCAAAACGACAATATTATGGCGATATCAATAAAAACAATACCGGTATTAATGGGCGAAACGGCAGACAGGTTCGTCCGTGAGGCAGACTGCAATTCGGAGAACAGACGCCCCGAGCTGTCAGAAGCAATGGAATTGGCGATATCAAATTTGTTGGAGTCATCACGTA